>NZ_JBEYVC010000038.1:0-71537 GCF_040643855.1 Streptomyces sp. NPDC047072
GATAGCGTCGGCGGCCGGGATCTCGCGGCCGCTGGTCTACCACTACTTCCCCGGCAAACTCAGCCTGTACGAGGCCGCGTTGAAGCGGGCGGCCGTCCATGAGGGGCTCCCGTGCCGCGTTCGTGCGCCCTCAACTGCGGCTGGTTTCCGTGGCAGGGTGGAACGGGCAAGCCACAGGGGGCCAACAGAAGAGGGGGACCTGTGACCGTCGTCTGGATCAACGGCGCGTTCGGTGCGGGGAAGACCACCACCGCACGGGAACTGATCGAACTGATCCCGAACAGCACGCTCTTCGACCCGGAGATCATCGGCGGAGCGCTGACGCAGCTGCTCCCGCCCAAGCATCTCGCCGAGGTCGGCGACTTCCGGGACCTGCCGATCTGGCGCCGTCTCGTGATCGACACGGCGGCCGCGATGCTCGCCGAACTCGGCGGGACCCTCGTGGTCCCCATGACCCTGCTGCGCCAGGAGTTCCGCGACGAGATCTTCGGCGGTCTCGCCGCCCGCCGGATCGCCGTCCGGCACCTCCTCCTCGCCCCGGCCGAAACGATCCTGCGCGAGCGAATAGCCGGGCGGGAGCTCCCGCCCGACCTGCCCGACGGCGAGATACGGGTACGGCAGTGGTCGTACGACCACATCGAGCCGTACCGGCACGCCCTCGCCTCCTGGCTCACCGCCGACGCGCACCCGGTCGACACCAGTGCGCTCACCCCCTACGAGAGCGCCGTCCGTATCGCCGAGCTGCTCGGCGCGGGGACCGTGCCCGCCTGCGACATCGTCCAGACCCCCGAACCCACCCGCGAGACCGTGGCCGCCGGGGTCCTGCTCTTCGACGAGCGGGACCGGGTGCTGCTCGTCGACCCCACCTACAAGGCCGGCTGGGAGTTCCCCGGCGGGGTCGTGGAGCCCGGTGAGGCGCCCGCGCGGGCCGGTGTGCGCGAGGTCGCCGAGGAGACCGGCATCCGCCTCGACGACCTGCCCCGGCTCCTCGTCGTCGACTGGGAGGCCCCCAAGCCACCGGGCTACGGCGGACTGCGCCTCCTCTTCGACGGCGGCCGGCTCGACTCGGCGGAGGCGGACCGGCTCCTGCTGCCCGGACCGGAGCTGCGCGGCTGGTGCTTCGCCTCCGAGGAGGAGGCCTCCGACCTGCTTCCGCCGGTGCGCTACGAGCGGCTGCGGTGGGCGCTGCGGGCCCGGGAGCGCGGTGCGGCGCTCTATCTGGAGGCCGGAACGCCCGTCGGATGATCGCCGTCAACTTGCCGCATTCTTCTGCTTGTTGGTGCGGAGTTTGCCCTTCCGGAGGCGTCCCTTTCCCAGTTTGCCCGACCGGGAAAATTCCTAGGACAAAGCGAGGGTGAACTGTCGCCGTCCCGGTATGAACGGGGAAACGCCGTGACGACGTGGGCGCTTTACCTTCGGTGCGCAGCTCGGTTCTCCCGTTCGAAGGAGGGACATGCGCGCACCATCATCGGCCCTCGCCCGGGGCCTCACGCTCGCCGCCGGTCTGACCCTGGTCCTCGCCGCCTGCAGCAGCGGCGGCGGGGGCGGCGGCTCCGGCAGTACGACCTCGGCGGGACTGACGTCCTGCACGACCGCGGGCAAGGCGAACACCTGTAACTCCGGCACCACTAAGGCGGGCGGAACCCTGACCTATGTGCTGGAGAAGAACATCCAGCAGTGGAATATCCAGGACGTCAACGGAAACACCTTCGAGAACGGCGAGGCCGTCGGGGTCGTCCTGCCCTCGGTCTTCGTCCCGCAGCCCGATTTCACCGTCAAACTCAACAGCGACCTGATGGTCTCGGCGACCCAGACCAGCGCCAGCCCGCAGACGATCGTCTACAAGATCAACCCGAAGGCGTCCTGGAACGACGGAACGCCCATCACCGCCGACGACTTCGAGTACTACTGGCGCACCAACAACGGCAAGGACTGCCCGCCCCCGCCCGCCAGCGACACCACCCAGACCAAGGGGTGCCTGCCCAACGGGACGGCCGGCTACGAGAACGTCAAGACGATGACCGCCTCCGACAACGGCAAGACCGTCACCATGGTGATGTCGAAGCCCTTCTCGGACTGGAAGTCCCTCTTCGGAGCGGGGTATCCGCTCTATCCCGCGCATGTCGCCGAGAAGGTCTCCGGCGCGAAGGCGGGCGACGCCGCGCACATGACGGCCGCCCAACTCGCCCAGGGCTGGCAGTACTTCCAGAAGAACCCGCCCACCAAGTACGCCACCGCCGGTCCCTACAAGATGCAGCAGTGGGTCGACAACGACCACGCCACCTACGTACCCGACCCCAAGTGGTGGGGCGCGACGAAGGCGCCGCTCGGCCGGCTCATCTTCAAGGTCATCACGGACGCCACGCAGGAGCCCACCGCCCTGCGCAACAACGAGGTCCAGGCGATCTACCCGCAGCCCGAGGTGGACCTGGTCAACCAGGTCAAGGACATCCCCGGGGTCACCTACACCATCGGCAGCGGGCTGATCTGGGAGCACTTCGACCTCAACCTGCACGATCCGGTGCTCGGCAAGTACAAGGCGCTGCGCCAGGCCATGTTCACCGCCATCAGCATCAAGGACATCGTGTCCAAGACGGTCGGCCAGTTCGACCCGCACGTGAAGCCGCTCGGCAACCACAACTTCGTTCCCGGCCAGGCCGGTTACAAGGACGTGATCACCGCCACCGGCCAGGGCTCGGGTGACCTCACCAAGGCGAAGAAGCTGCTGACCGACGCCAAGTTCACGGGTGTCGGCACCGCGCTCAGGACACCGGACGGCAAGGCGGTCGGGCCCTTCAACTGCCGCTACACCACCGGCAATCAGATCCGGCAGAGCGAGTGCCAGATCCTCCAGAGCAACCTCGCGAGCCTCGGTATCAAGATCACCATCCAGCCCATCGGCGCCGCCGACCTCGGCACGGTCCTCGCCGGGCACCAGTACGACATCATCGTCTTCGCCTGGGTGGCCTCGCCGTTCCCCAGCACCGGTGCCGCCCAGAACTGGGAGACCGGTGGCGGCGGCAACTACGGCGGATACAGCAACAAGCAGGTCGACGCCCTGATCAGCAAGGCGACCAGTGAGACGGACCAGGCGAAGTCCGCCGCCCTGCTCAACCAGGCCGACGAGCTGATGTCCCAGGACGCCTATGTGCTGCCGCTGTACCAGAAGCCGACCTTCCTGGCCGTGCAGACCCGGTGGGTGAACATCCGGGACAACGCCACGGTCGTCGGACCGCCGTACAACGTCGGCGCGTGGGGGCTGAAGAAGTAGGCCTTCGGCGACCGGGTCCGGCCCGGCCCGGGTGACATCCCGGGCCGGGGCGGCCTTCCTTGTCAGGTCGTTCACCCGTCCGAGAGAAGAACCGCATGCTCGCCTACACCGTGCGCCGCGTCCTCGTCTCCATCCCCATCCTGATCGCCTCGACGTTCATCGTCTTCCTCGTCGTCCTGGCCTCCGGCGACCCCGTCGCCAACTTCGCGACCTCACGGCAGCCCGCCCCCAGCAAGGCCGCCGTGGCCGCCTTCGCCCGGCACATCCACGCGGACCAGCCCGCCGCGGAGCGCTACTGGAACTGGATCGTCGGCGTCCTGCACGGCGACTTCGGCCCGTCCGTGCAGACCAACCTGAACATCGGGCACGACCTGTTCACCCGCTTCCGGGTGACCGTCACCCTGGTCGCCGCCGCGATGATCCTCGCGCTCGTCCTGGCCGTGCTGTTCGGTGTGTTCAGCGCCGTCAGGCAGTACACGGTCGCCGACTACGGCATCACCTTCTTCGGCTTCCTCTTCCTCGCCATGCCGGTCTTCTGGTTCGCCGTCCTGCTCAAGCAGGGCGGGATCTGGCTCAACGAACAGACCGGCAGCCAGTTCCTCGGCACCATCGGCGAGAAGTCGGCGTATCTCCCCGTCGACACGCCCTGGAACGAGTTCGTCGACCGCGTCGGCCACCTCGTCCTGCCGACGGTCACCCTCGCCCTGGTCTCGTTCGCCTCCTGGACCCGCTACGCGCGCGCCTCCATGCTGGAGGTCCTGGGCAGCGACTACGTCCGCCTCGCCCGCGCCAAGGGACTGCGCCGCTACACCGTGATGACCCGGCACGCGCTGCGCACCGCCCTCATCCCGCTCACCACCGTCACCGCCCTGGACATCGCCAACATCCTCGGCGGGGCCGTCGTCACCGAGACGATCTTCCAGTGGCACGGCATGGGCGAGATGCTCGTGCAGGCCGCGCAGACCGTCGACGTCTACCGGATCATGGCCTGGCTGCTGCTCTCCGCGGTCGTCGTCATCGCGTTCAACCTCATCGCCGATCTGCTCTACGCCGTTCTCGACCCGAGGATCCGCTATGACTGACATCGAGGCGCCCGAAGTCCCGCGCGCGGATGCGGAGTTCACGGTACGGCAGCGCAGCCAGACCCGGATGGTGCTGCGCCGCTTCGTCCGGCACCGCGCGGCCATGATCAGTCTCGTGGTCTTCGTGCTGATCGTGCTGTGGGCGTTCATCGGCCCCCATCTGTGGCACTACTCGTACGAGAAGTTCACCCCCGACAACTCCCAACCCCCGTCCTGGAAGCACCCGTTCGGCACCGACTCGTCCGGCTACGACGGGTACGCCCAGGTGATGCGCGGTACCCAGACCTCGCTGAAGATCGCGCTCATGATCGGGTTCGGGTCGACGCTGGTGGGCGCGGTCTGGGGGGCCGTCGCGGGCTTCTACCGGGGGTTCGTCGACACGGTGATGATGCGGATCGCCGACCTCGTCCTCACCCTGCCGCTGCTCGCGATCGCCCTCGTCATCTCCTCCCGCAGCGGCGGCTCCTGGTACTGGATCGCGATCGTCATCGCCGGACTCACCTGGGCGTACGTGGCCCGGGTGGTGCGCTCCAGCGTGCTGTCGCTGCGCGAGAAGGAGTTCGTGGAGGCGGCGCGGGCGCTGGGCTCCTCGGACACCCGGATCATCTTCCGGCACCTGCTGCCCAACGCGCTCGGCCCGATCATCGTCAACGCGACGGTCCTGGTGGCCACCGGCATCCTCACCGAGACCGCCCTGTCCTTCCTCGGCTTCGGCGTCCAACCCCCCGACACCTCCCTGGGGTTGCTGGTCGCCCAGGCGCAGACGGCCGTCGACACCCGGCCGTGGCTCTTCTACATCCCCGGCGCGTTCATCATCGCCATCGCCCTCACCGTGAACTTCATCGGTGACGGGCTGCGCGACGCCTTCGACCCCCGGCAGCAAAGGGTGCGACAGTGACGGACACAGTGACAGGGCCGGTGACCGACTCCGTGCTCGAAGTGACGGACCTGGGCGTGGAGTTCGCCACCGAGGACGGCACGGTACGCGCCGTGCGCGGCGTCGGATACCGGCTGCGCCGGGGCGAGGCGCTGGGCATCGTCGGCGAGTCCGGGTCCGGGAAGTCGGTGACCGCCCTCGCCGTGATGGGGCTGCTGCCGGCCACCGCCCGGATCCACGGCTCGGTGCGCTTCGACGGGGAGGAACTCCTCGGGCTCTCCGACGCCCGGCTCTCCGCCGTCCGCGGCAAGGGCATCGCCATGGTCTTCCAGGACCCGATGACCTCCCTCAACCCCGTGTACGCGGTGGGCTACCAGATCGCCGAGACCCTCCGCAGACACCACCCCGGCATGACCGCGAAGGCCGCGCGGGTGCGGGCCGTGGAGCTGCTCGGAGCGGTCGGCATCCCGAGCCCCGAGCGGCGCGTGGACGCCTACCCGCACGAGCTGTCCGGCGGGATGCGCCAGCGCGTGGTGATCGCCATCGCCATGGCCAACGACCCGGACGTGATCATCGCCGACGAGCCCACCACCGCCCTCGACGTCACCGTGCAGGCCCAGGTCCTCGACGCGCTGGAGACCGCCCGCGCCGAAACCGGAGCGGCCCTGGTGCTGATCACCCACGACCTCGGCGTGGTCGCCGGCCACACCGACCGGGTGGCCGTCATGTACGCGGGACGCATGGTGGAGACCGGCTCCGTCGAGGACATCTTCTACACCCCTCGCATGCCCTACACCCTCGGCCTGCTCGGCTCCCAACCCCGCATGGACCGCGAGGACGCCCGCCTCACCCCGATCACCGGCTCCCCGCCCTCCCTGCTCAACCTCCCGCCCGGCTGCCCCTTCGCACCCCGCTGCCCGATGCGACGGGACCTGTGCACCACGGCGGAGCCGCCGCTGCGTCCGGCGGGCGCCGAAGGCCACCTGAGCGCCTGCCACTTCTCCGAGGAACTCGTCGGCACCGGCGCCGAGGAGGTCTTCGAGACGGCGGGCGCCGACGCGGAGGCGCTGGCGAGGTTCGCCGACAACACCGCCGAAGGGGGCACCGCATGAGCGTGACCGAACAGCTCGCCCCGCTCGCCGGGCAGGGCGGCACGGGCGAGCCCGTCCTTCAAGTGCGCGATCTCGTCAAGCACTTCCCCGTGATGTCCAAGGGAGTCGTACGGCGCCGGGTGGGCGACGTGCACGCGGTGTGCGGGGTCTCCTTCGACCTGTACGAGAACGAGACCCTCGGCCTGGTGGGGGAGTCGGGCTCCGGCAAGACCACCGTTTCGCGGACCGTGCTCGGTCTGGAGAGCGCCACCTCGGGGCAGGTCCGCTACCGGGGCCGCGAACTCACCGAACTGAGCCGACGTCAGATGCGGCCGCTCAGGCGCGAGTTGCAGATCGTCTTCCAGGACCCGTACGCCTCTCTCGACCCGATGATCTCGGTGCACGAGATCGTCGCCGAACCCCTGCGCATCCACGGCCGCTACGGTCCCGGAGCCGCCGAAGAGGTACGCGAACTGCTGCGGCTGGTCGGCTTGAACCCCGAGCACGGCAACCGCTACGCCCACGAGTTCTCCGGCGGGCAGCGCCAACGCATCGGTATCGCACGGGCGTTGGCGCTGCGCCCCAAGGTGGTCGTCCTGGACGAGCCGGTCTCCGCGCTGGACGTGTCCATCCAGGCGGGCGTCCTCAACCTGCTGATGGACCTCCAGAGCGAACTCGGCCTGTCCTTCCTCTTCGTGGCGCACGACCTTTCAGTGATGCGGCACGTCGCCGACCGGGTCGCCGTCATGTACCTGGGCCGCCTCGTCGAGATCGCGCCCGCCCGGCAGCTCTTCGCCCGCCCCGCGCACCCGTACACCCAGGCCCTGGTCTCGGCGATCCCGCTGCCCGATCCACGCAAGGAGCGCGCCCGCAAACGCGTCACCGTGCAGGGCGAGGTCCCGAGCCCGGTCCGGCCGCCGAGCGGCTGCCGCTTCCGCACCCGGTGCCCGAAGTTCGCCGACCGGCTGACGGAGAGCGAGCGGGTGGCGTGCGTCGAGAAGGTGCCCGACCTGGTGGATCGGGGCGGCGGCAACCCGGTCGCCTGCCACTACGCGGAGAGCGTGGAGCTGTTGTAGGGGAGGGGGGAGGCGGTCAGCCTGCTCTCCTGCTCCAGGCCGCGGTTGAAGTCGCCGACGACGGTGGCGAGTCGGGCATGCCGGGAGACGATCCCGGCGACCGCTTCCGGCACGCCCTCGGGCCGCTGCCCGTCGGCGCACGCCCGGATGAACTCCTGGCGCTCGTCCCGGCCGAGGCCGTACTGGTCCACCACGAGCCAGTGCACGAGATAGGAGAGCGCGTAGGAGCGGTCGTAGCGGCGGTGCAGCTCGTAGAACTCGCTCTCCTCGGCGGTGAGTTGGAAGCGCGGGGAGAGAGCGAGGCCGTAGTCGGTGAGGTAGAGCTGCCGTCCGTCGGTGAGGACGTTGCCGAAGTGGGCGTCGAAGTGCAGGAGTTGGTGCTCGGCGAGAAAGGCGGTGACGGCTTCGAGGCCCTCTTCCACCAGGGCGCAGGCCGTGTCGGCGTCCGTGCGGAGCCGGGCGGGGAGCCAGTCGTGCAGGGTGTGGGGGACGTACTCCAGGAAGAGCGCGAGGCTCGCGGACGTCGTGCGCAGGGCCTCGGCGCGCTCACGGATGCGTGGGCCCCAGTAGGCGACGGCCCTTTCCACATCGGTGAGTTCGTCCGGCAGATGGTGAGGTGTGTCGGGCAGCACCCGCCAGTGGTACAGCAGCGGGAAGCCCGGGAAGCGGCCCGACAGCACCCAGTCGGTCGTCCACTCGTGCACGGCCAGCTCGCGCCAGGCGCCGAAGCCGGGGCTGCCGATCGCACCGATGCCGTAGTGGCAGTACGGCGGCATGTCGAAGAGGTTGGCGGTGGAGCGGACGTGGTCCGGGTGCAGCTCCAGGTCGGTGAGCGGCACCCGCTTCACGAAGACCGGCCGGCCGTCCGCCTCGACCAGCGTGGCGCGACCGCCGATCCCCGTGCCCAGCGGCGTCCCCGACTCCACCAGGGCGGTGAGGGCGGGGTCGTCGAGCCGGGCCAGGGACGCGGCGATCCCGGCGTGCTCGGTCAGGCGGTTCACATCGCCGCGTAGTTCCGCAGGAACAGGGCCTCCGCCACCGAGAGCCGCTCCAGCTCCTCCGGGGACACGCTCTCGTTCACGGCGTGGATCTGGGCCTCCGGCTCGCTCAGGCCGATGAGGAGGATCTCCGCACGCGGGTAGAGGGAGGCGAGGGTGTTGCAGAGCGGGATGGAGCCGCCCTGGCCGGCGTACTGCATCTCCTGGCCCGGGTAGGCCACCGCCATCGCCTCGGCCATCGCCGCGTACGCCGGGCTGGTGGTGTCCGCGCTGAACGGCTGGCCCTGGCCGACCTGTTCGACGCTCACCCGCGCACCCCACGGCGTGTGCGCCTCGATGTGGGCCTGGAGCAGCTTGTTCGCCTCGGCCGCGTCGACGCCCGGCGGCACCCGCAGGCTGACCAGCGCGCGGGCGCTCGCCTGCACGGACGGGGTGGCGCCGACGACCGGCGGGCAGTCGATGCCGAGGACCGTGACGGCCGGGCGGGCCCAGATCCGGTCGGCGACCGTGCCGTCACCGATCAGCTCGACGCCGTCCAGGACCTTGGCGTCCGTGCGGAACTGCTCCTCGTCGTACTGGAGACCGTCCCACGACGCCTCGGACGTGAGCCCGTCCACCGTGGTCGAGCCGTCCTTCGCGCGCAGCGAGTCCAGGACGCGGATCAGCGCCGCCAGCGCGTCGGGGGCGGCGCCGCCGAACTGGCCCGAGTGGAGGTTGCCGCCCAGGGTGTCGACCTGGACGCGGACCATGCTCATGCCGCGCAGGGTGGCGGTGACCGTCGGCAGCCCGGTGCGGAAGTTGCCCGCGTCGCCGATGACGATGGTGTCGGCGGTGAGCAGGTCGGGGTGCTCCTCGGCGTACCGCTCCAGGCCGCCGGTGCCCTGCTCCTCGGAGCCCTCGGCGATGAACTTGACGTGCACCGGGATGCCGCCGTTCGCCTTCAGGGCGCGCAGCGCGAGCAGGTGCATGATCACACCGCCCTTGCAGTCGGCGGCCCCGCGCCCGTACCAGCGGCCGTCGCGCTCGGTCAGCTCGAACGGCGGGGTGCTCCAGCCCGCCTCGTCCAGCGGCGGCTGCACGTCGTAGTGGGCGTAGAGCAGCACGGTCTTCGCGCCCTCGGGGCCCGGCAGGTAGCCGTACACGGACTGGGTGCCGTCGGGGGTGTCGAGCAGGGCCACGTCCTCGAAGCCCTCGGCGGTGAGCGCGTCCGCGACCCAGCGGGCGGCGCCCTCGCTCTCGCTCCTCGGGAACTGGTCGAAGTCCGCCACCGACCTGAACGCCACCAGTTCCGCGAGCTCGGCCCGCGCGCCGGGCATCAGTGAGGCGACGGTCTCGGCGACCGGATTCGACGACATGGGCACGCTCCTTGTGGGTGCGACGTTGTACCTGTGAGTGCCGTAGATCCTCCCACAGTGGTCTGTGGGCGGGCCCGCCGTAGGATGCGGGAGACAGGTGCGGCAGTGGCTTGATCGGGAGCAGCAGACCATCGTGAGCAGCGAGAACTCTTCGGCGGACGACGCTTCGGCGGACGGTGTGCCGGGCGACGGGCAGCGGGTGTGGGACGTCGTCGTGGTGGGCGCGGGTCCCGCGGGGGCCTCGGCCGCCTACGCGGCGGCGGTCGCGGGACGGCGGGTGCTGTTGCTGGAGAAGGCCGAGCTGCCCCGCTACAAGACGTGCGGCGGCGGGATCATCGGCCCCTCGCGCGACGCCCTGCCGCCCGGCTTCGAACTGCCCTTCAGGGACCGGGTGCACGCGGTCACCTTCTCCAACAACGGCCGCTTCACCCGCACCCGGCGCTCCAAGCAGATGCTGTTCGGGCTGATCAACCGGCCCGAGTTCGACCAGCAGCTGGTCGAGCACGCCCAGAAGGCGGGCGCCGAACTGCGGACGGGCGTCACCGTGCAGCGCGTCGAGCAGCACGGCTCGGCGGTGCCCGACCGGCGTACGGTCGCCGTGGTGCTGCAGGGCGGCGAGACGCTGCTCGCGCGGGCGGTCGTCGGGGCCGACGGCAGCGCCAGCCGGATAGGGGCGCATGTCGGGGTCAAGCTCGACCAGGTCGACCTCGGCCTGGAGGCGGAGATCCCGGTGCCGGAGACCGTCGCCGAGGACTGGAAGGGGCGGGTGCTCATCGACTGGGGCCCGATGCCCGGCAGTTACGGCTGGGTCTTCCCCAAGGGCGACACCCTGACGGTCGGCGTGATCTCGGCGCGCGGCGAAGGCGCGGCCACCAAGCGGTACTTGGAGGACTTCGTGGGGCGGCTCGGCCTCGCCGGGTTCGAACCCAGCATCTCCTCAGGGCACTTGACCCGCTGCCGTGCCGACGACTCGCCGCTCTCGCGCGGGCGGGTGCTGGTCTGCGGTGACGCGGCCGGACTCCTTGAGCCGTGGACCCGTGAAGGCATCTCCTTCGCGCTGCGCTCCGGACGGCTCGCGGGGGAATGGGCGGTCCGGATCGCCGAGGCGCACGACGCGGTGGACACCCGGCGCCAGGCCCTGAACTACGCGTTCGCCATCAAGGCGGGCCTCGGCGTCGAGATGAGCGTCGGCAAGCGGCTGCTGACCGTCTTCGAGCGCCGCCCCGGCCTCTTCCACGCGGCCCTGACCGGGTTCCGGCCCGCGTGGAACGCGTTCAAGGAGATCACCCAGGGCGTGACCTCGCTGGGCGAGATGGTCCGCGGGCGGCCGATGGCCCAGCGGGCGCTGGCGCGGTTCGACCCGCGGCCGGAGAGCCCTGCGGGTGGTGAGGCGAGCTCCTGAGTCTGCGATTCCTGACCGGTCACTCCGGGCCGGTCACTTCCCGACCGTGATCCGGAAGACCGGGTGGTCGGCGGCGGCCGCGGTGAGTTCCTCGTCGGAGGACTTCGCGGTCACGCCCTGGAAGTACTGGTTGACCTCCCAGCCCCACTTCTCCAGATAGGTCCGCAGGATCGGGAGCTTCTCCGCGTCGGGAAGCTCCACCGCGGTGAACTCCCGGACCTTGCGGCCCACCCGCAGCTCCCCGCCGCCGGCCGCGCGCATGTTGCGCACCCACTGCGAGTGACCGCGCGCCGAGACCAGGTACTGCCCGCCCTCGTACGTGTGCGGGTTGACCGGGATGCGCTGCATCTGACCGCTCTTGCGGCCGCGCACCGACATCTCCGCGGTGCCGGCGAGGCTCAGGCCGTGCCGGGCGAGCCAGCCGATGACGCTGTTGAGGCGGACGTTGAGCGGGCTGCCCTTGAGGTAGTACGGCGACGACATGGTGACCCCTATCGGATTGGGAGAGCAGTGCTCTCGCTTTCGGTGACATCAGTCTGCATGGATCGCCGCGCGTATGCAAGAGCAGTGCTCTCGATTGTGTGCACCGCTCTGTTTCTGTGGAAGACTGGCTCCCATGAGCACCTCACAAGGCGCCCGCGCCCGGGCGAGGATCGAAGTCACCGCGGCCATCAAGGACGAGGCACGCCGGCAGCTGGCGGCGGAGGGTGCAGCCAAGCTCTCGCTGCGGGCCGTGGCCCGCGATCTCGGGATGGTCTCCTCGGCGCTCTACCGGTACTTCCCGAGCCGTGACGACCTGCTGACGGCGCTGATCATCGACGCGTACGACTCCCTCGGCGAGGCGGCGGAGAAGGCGCACGGCGCGGCGGCCTCCGCCGGGCCCGTGGAGCAGTGGGTCGCCGTCTGCGAGGCCGTGCGCGGTTGGGCGCTCACGCATCCGCACGAGTACGCGCTGATCTACGGCTCCCCGGTGCCGGGTTACGCCGCTCCCCAGACGACGGTCCCGCCCGCCGCCCGCGTCGGCCTCCTGCTGATCGGGATCGTTCGCGACGCGCACGAGGGGCCGGGGCTGACCGAGCCGCCCCTCTCCGCCGACCTGCGCCCCGAGGCCGAACGCATCGCGGCCGACCTCGCCCCGGACCTCCCCCCGGCCGCGGCGGCGGCCCTCATCGCGGCCTGGGCCCAGCTGTACGGCCTGGTCAGCTTCGAACTGTTCGGTCAGTTTCACCTGGTCGTCGAGGACCGCGAGACGTTCTTCCGGCACGCGGTCGCGCGACTGGCGCGGGGGGTGGGTTTGGCGGAGGGTTAGGGCGTTGACGGTCGGGAGGTGTCGCGATGCGTGGGTGGGCCGGGGTCTGGGTGATCGTCGGAGTGGTTCTCGTGACGGCGTGCGGCGGCTCGACCGGGGGCGGCGGATCCACCGCAGGGCCTTCCGGGGACCGCTCGGGGACTTTGTCCGGCGGTACGCCCACGCACACCGTCGCCGCGCCGTCCCTTTCTCCAGCGTCCTCGCCCTCGACCGGCACCTGCGTCGCCGGACACGCCGAGGTCACCGTCTCTCCCGGTGACGCTCCCCGACAGCGGGTGTGCGTACGGCCCGGAACCATGGTGTCGCTCGTCCTGGAACCCCGCCTGGACGACAAGCGATGGGTGACCGTTCGGAGCTCGGCGCCCGTTCTCGTCGTCTCGTCGGACTGGCAGGTCGAAGAGGACGGGACCGCCCGCGCCTCGCTGCGGTGCGCGGGCACCCGGGGCGGGGCGGCCCAGGTCACCGCCCTCGCCAAGGCGCCGGATGTGGCGGGCGCGGCGAAGGTCGCCTTCTCGCTCGACGTGAGCGTGGTGCCGTACGCGACGCAGCGGTGAACCCGAAGACCGGGATCACCGCCGCGCGCGCCTGTCGGGGTCAGCGGCAGTCGCTCACCGGTATCCGGTAGATGCCGCGGCCGTGCGTCGCCGCGTACAGCGTGCGGCCGTCGGGGCTCAGCTTGAGCTGGAGGACGGCGACCGCGGGCAGCGACCCGACGCGCTGCCAGGTGGTGCGACCCGGCGCCCGGTAGACGACGCCGAGGTCGGTGGCGACGGCGAGGCCGCCGTTCGGAGTGACCACCGCGGAGTCGGACGGCACGTCGGGAAGGTTCGCCGAGACGTCCTTCCAGGTGGTACCGCCGTCCTTGGACTCGAAGACATGGCCGACACCGGCGCCCGGTCCCTCGGTCCACTGCCGGGAGAATCCGCTGACCGTGAGGAAGACGTGGTCGGCGTTCTTCGGGTCGACGGCGAACCCGCTGAGGTAGCGGTTGGGCACCGTCCCGTCCGCTCCCGTGGCGGGCAGGGCGATGTCGTGCCAGCCGGTGCCGTCCGCGTTGCCTACGGCGATACCGCGGGCGAATCCCTGGTTGTTGCAGGGCCCGCACCAGGCCGCGTACACCTTGCCGCCCGAGGCGGCGACCGCGGTCGCGGTGTGGCCGGCGCCGAGGTCGTACACGCTCTTCCACTCGTCGCCGCTGCGGATGGCGTACCCGTGGGTCTGGACCCAGACATGGCGGCCGCCCGCGATCCAGGTCGAGCTGTCCTTCGCGTCGGCCGCGAGGGGAGCGATGAAGCGCGCCTCACCGGTGGCGTTGTCGGGCGGAGCGACGCCGTACGACGTGGCCTTGCTCGGGTCGTCGAGCCAACTGCCGTCGTTGACCGCGCAGTTCTGGGTCACCTGGATGGCGAGGTAGACGTACTCCTCCGCGATGTCGCAGCCGTTGGCCGGGTCGGTGAGGGTGTCGCCGCCGTCGCCGCCGAAGTTGGAGCCCATCACCTTGTCGTTGCTGCGCAGGATCGACTGGCCGTTGTCCTGCAGGCCCCCGGTGACGGAGACGCCGCCGTAGGTCAGGTCCTTGCCGACGCCCACCGAGTAGTACTGGAGGGTGTCGATGGTGCCGTCGTTGAGGGAGGTCCAGTCGGTGGCGTGGCCCGCGGAGTCCTGGGCGCCGTCGACCGGGCGCTTGTAGAGGCCGCCGTCGTTGCCGACGTAGACGAAGCTCTTGCCGTGGTAGCGGCCGATGGCGACACCGTGCTGGTCGGAGTGGGTGGTCGGGCTGCAGTCGCCGGTCTGCTTGGCCGGATCGATGTTCCAGCAGGGGAAGGTGAAGTTCCAGTACGGGCCGACGGTGGACCAGGTGGAGCCGCCGTCCTTGGTCTCGTAGACCTCCTCAAGGCCCGCGTACACATGGTCCGGATTCGCCGGATCGACGGTCAGGAACTGGTTGTACCAGGCCTGCACGCCCGGCATGTAACCGGCGGTGGTCAGCGCGGAACCGGAGGCGGCCAGCCCCTGGTAGTCGGCGATCTTCGTCCAAGGGCCGGTCGGAGAGCCGGACTTGGAGACGTAGATGCCTTCCAGGCCGCTGTCCGGGTTGGTGTTCAGCTGCTCCGGCGACTGGTCGATCGCGTAGTAGCGGGAGCCGTCGGCGGAACGGGCGAAGGTGACACTGCCGACGTCGTCCGCGTCGGCCGGCAGATCGCCCAGACCGCTGGTGATACGCGTCCAGGCGCCCTTGGAGTCCTTGGTGTCCTTGGTGTAGAAGCCGTTGTAGTCGTCACCGCTGCGCCAGCCGACCGCCAGCACCACCTTGGACGGGTCCTTCGGGTCGATCGCGATGTCGTTCGTGATGTTCTTGTACGCGGCGTCGGGGTCGTCGGCCTTCGAACCACCCGGCAGATAGGCGGGGTTGGGCGCGTACTCCAGCTTCCAGGATCCGCCGAGCCGCTTCGTGGAGTGGCTCCACACGCCGGCGCTGGTCGCCGCCCAGACCCTGCCCGCGCCGAAACGCAGCTCGTGGATGGTGGTCGACTCCAGTTCGTCGCCGCCGACCCTGCTGCGCGAGGAGAACGTGCCGTGGTGCGGGTCGGACAGGACGTAGACGCCGCTGCCGAGGTAGGCGTCCGCGTTGGTGGTCGCCTCGCCGGTGCCCAGCCACAGCCGCCCGGCGCCGTCGAGCGCGAGCGCGCCGGTGGACTGGGACGGCAGCCTGTCGCTGATGGGCTGCCAGTGGCCGCCGCCCCGCTCGGAGCGCCAGACGCCGCCACCGGCGCTGCCCGCGTACACGTATCCGTCGTCGTCGGCGGCCAGCGCGGCCATCCGGCCGGTGACATCGCCTGACCCGCCACTGGAGTTGGAGTCGATGTCGCGGTAGCGGGAGTCGTCCGAGTTGTACGGCAGGTTCGTGACGTTGGTCCAACTGCCGCCGGTGCTCGGAAGGTTGGTCAGGCTGCTCCAGGCGGCGCCGTACGCGCCCGGGGCGACGATGCCGGGTGAGGTGCGGGCCTCGGCGTACTGGTCCGCGCCCTCGGCTATCTCGTCGGCCTCGTTGCCGTCATCGTCGTCCGCCGCCGTCTTGGGACTCATGGCGCCCACCGACTGCTCGCGTGCGGCGGCGAGTTGGGCGAGCGTACGCGCCCCGAAGGGGCTGCCGTGGCCGCCGGGTGCGGCGCTCGCGGGGATCGCGAGAAGTCCGGCGGATGCGGTGATGGCGCAGATCGTGAGCCATCTTCTTCTGTGGGTCGGTGCTGGCACAGGTCCTCCCAAACGGGCATCGACAGACCGTCGGTAGAGACCCGACCACGGGCGGCACAAGCGGTCCGACGCTTGAGAGGTCCTTGACCAGAGCCTGTCAGATCATGGCCTGGGTCGTGCGGATGACGCCGTACCGGGCACCGCTCCCTATCGTTGCGCCATGACGGACGAACAGCTGCCCGCACAGCTCTTCCCGAACCGCTTTCCCGAGGCGATGGACTTCCGGCCCGGGGTGCCGCAGGACGACTGCCACTGCTTCAGCCAGATCCGGGTCAGTCCGCCCGGCGCGACGACGTCCTTCCACGCCGAGATCCAGGACACCACCGCTCCGGGCTGGCTCAGGCTGCTGGAGCTGGTCGAGGAGGCGGTGGCCGACGGGCGGGAGGAGTTCCGCCCGCTGCCGGAGCTGAGCCCCGAGGAGCGGCGGCAGATCGTGACGCTGCCGGCGTCGATCGGGCGGCTGACCGCGGTGCGCACCCTGGTGTTGTACGGAAGCAACCTGGTCCGGATCCCTCCGGAGATCGGCGACATGACGAGCCTGGAGGAGTTCAGCCCGTACACCTCGCGACGGCTGCACTGGTTCCCGTACGAGATCACGCGGTGCTCTCGGCTGGCACGCAGCACGGTGAGTACGCGCTCGATCTACGGCAACTACAAGTACCGGCCGCCGTTCCCACGCCTCGCCCCGCCCGGCGACACGGTCCTGGACCTCGAGAACCTGGATCCCGCCCGCTGGGGCACCACCGCGGCCCCCACCTGCGGTGTCTGCACCGCCCCCGTCCCGGCGACAGGCCCGCACCAGGCCTGGCTCTCCCGCCCGGTGGCAACCGATGTCCTCCCCTTCCTGGTCAACGCCTGCTCCCAGACCTGCCTCGACACCCTGCCCTCAGGTGCGGAGGGTCACCTCCCCACACCCCACCGGGGCGGCACGATCGAACAGCCTCCGCCGCGCTGACCGTCGTCACCGGGGCGACGCCGAACTTGATGTCGCCCGCAGGCAGCCCTTCGGTCACAGTGGGGTCCCCTCGCCTGGGTACTTCCCGGGGAGTACGCGTGAGCACCGCCCTCAGATGACGCCCGGGGTGGGGCCGGGCGTCTAGCGTGGCTGGTATGGACGGTGAGCAGGGCGTGGATGGGGGCGGGGCGTCGCTGTGGTGGCGGCCGTCGTGGGGTCGCTACGGCGGTCCGAATCGGCGGTGGCCGTGGCCGTCCACCCTGTTGCTGACCGGCTTCGTGCTTGTGGGGTCGCGGTTCGCGGAGGCTCAGCAGGTGGGTGACCGAGCCCCTCTCGATCTCTTCGCGCGGGTGCTTCTGGTGGTCGGCTCCGGGCTGCTGCTGTGGCGGCACCGGCAGCCGGTGCTTGTCGCCTTCGGTACGGCCGGCGCCGCCATGGTGTACCTGGGCGCGGGATACCCGTACGGCCCGGTCTTCCTCACCGTCGCCCTCGCCTGCTTCTGCGCCGTCGTCGCCGGGCACCGCAGGGCCGCCTGGACCGCGCTCGGGATGTTCTGGGCGGGACATGTGCTGGTGGCGCACTGGCTCTACCAGTGGCTGCCGCCCGCCAAGGACGATGCCGCCGCCTGGGGGCAGGAGGGCGTGATCGCCGGCTGGACGGTCGCGATCCTCGCCGTCTCCGAACTCGCGCGGTCCCGCCGCGAGCAGTGGACGCGGGAGCGGGCCGAGCGCGCCCAGGCCGCGCGGCGGCGCGCCGACGAGGAGCGGCTGCGGATCGCCCGGGAACTGCACGACGTCCTCGCACACAGCATCTCCGTCATCAACGTGCAGGCCGGCGTCGGCCTCGCCCTCCTGGACACCGACCCCGAGCAGGCCCGCACCGCGCTCACCACCATCAAGTCCGCCAGCAAGGAGGCCCTCGGCGAGGTCCGCCAGGTCCTCGACACCCTGCGCACGCCGGGTGACGCACCGCGCGCCCCCGCGCCCGGTCTCGACCGGCTGCCCGAGCTGGTCGCCCAGGCCGCGGACGCGGGCCTCACCGTCGAGGTGGCGGGCGAGGCGCCCCGCCTCGCGCCCGGCACGGACCTCGCCGCCTTCCGGATCGTCCAGGAGGCGCTCACCAATGTCGTACGGCACTCCGGCTCCCGGCACGCGCGCGTACGGCTCGAACACGACGGGGGAGCCCTACGGCTCCGTATCGACGACGACGGACCCGCGACCGGCGCCGACACGGGCGGCAGCGGCAACGGGCTGGCCGGAATGCGGGAGCGGGCGGCCGCGCTCGGTGGCACGATCGAGGCGGGGCCGCGACCCGACGGAGGGTTCCGGGTTCTCGCCGTACTGCCTCTCAAGGTGAAGGAGGACAACCGGTGATCCGCGTACTGCTCGCCGACGACCAGTCGCTCGTGCGGGCCGGCTTCAAGGCGCTGCTCGACGCGCAGTCCGACATCGAGGTGGCCGGGGAGGCCGCCGACGGCGAGGCGGCGGTGCGCGCGGTGCGTGAACTGCGGCCCGACGTCGTCCTGATGGACATCCGGATGCCACTCCTCGACGGCCTCGCGGCGACCCGGCGGATCACGGCGGACACCGCCCTCGGCGGGGTGAAGGTGGTCATGCTCACCACCTTCGAACTCGACGAGTACGTCTTCGAGGCGATCCGCGCGGGTGCCTCCGGCTTCCTGGTCAAGGACACCGAACCGGAAGAACTCCTGCGCGCGGTAAGGGCGGTGGTCGAGGGCGACGCCCTGCTCTCGCCCGGTGTCACCCGCCGTCTCATCGCCGAGTTCGCGGCCCGCTCCAAGGAGCCCGCGGCGGAGGGCGCCCTCGCCGAACTCACCGAGCGGGAACGGGAGGTGATGGCCCTGGTCGGGATCGGCCTGACCAACGACGAGATCGCCCGCCGTCTGGTGGTCAGCCCCCTCACCGCGAAGACCCACGTCAGCCGCACGATGGTCAAACTCGGCGCCCGCGACCGGGCCCAACTGGTGGTACTGGCCTACGAGTCGGGGTTGGTCCGACCGGGCTGGCTGGGCTGACCCCCGGACCGGAAGCGCACCAGCACGCTGATCACCCGGGCGACGAAAACGACGGGGGCGACGCCGAGCCCGATCCGCAGCAGCAACAGCTCGACGGTGTGCGGCAGTTCGAAGAGCAGGGCGGGTCCGGCCACCGCTCCGAAGAGCACCGCCGCCGCGAACAGCGCACTGCACAGCGCGTACCCGATCTCGACGGTCATGGCGTCCCGCTCGGCCTGACCGCGCCGTCCCCCGTCATACGACGTCATCCCGAAAGCCTCGCAGGCCGGTGCCCGGCGGGGCAAGCGAACCCCGCCGGGCACCTGGAGAGGCGTCCCCCTAGTCGCGTACGGGTACGCGCTCCGCCTCCTCCAGGGACGTGGACTTGGCGACCACCACGGACCGCTGCGGCTCCCCGCGACGCCCGCGCAGCCCCGGCAGCGTGATCAGCAACCCGGCGAGCGCGATGCCCGTCACCACCACGAGTCCGGGCCGGTAGCTGTCCAACACCGCCTGGGGCGTGGCGTGTTCGGGGGCGCCCGCGGTCACCACGGCCGTCACGACGGCCAGGAAGATCGCGCCGCCCACCTGCACCGAGGTGTTGAGCAGCCCGGAGACCATGCCCTGCTCGTGGTCCTCGACCCCGTTGGTGGCCTGGATGTTGAGCGAGGGGAAGACCAGCGCGCAGGCCGCGCCGATCAGCAGCATCGACGGCAGCACGACGGTGGCGTACGCCGGGTCGAGGTTGATGCGCAGGAACAACCCGTACCCGACGACCATCAGCCCGAAGCCCACCGCGATCAGCCGCTGGGTGCCGAACCGGTCGACGATCGAGCCGACCTTCGTCGAGGACACCGCCACCAGCGCACCGGCCGGCAGGAAGGCGAGCGCCGTGTGCAGCGCAGACCAGCCGAGCAGCGACTGCATGTACAGCGTGGTCAGGAACTGGAAACCGACGTACGACCCGAAGAAGGCCAGCGCGCCGAGCTGTGCGCGGATCTGGTTGCCGGAGCGCAGCACGCCGAGCCGGATCAGCGGACCGGGGGAGCGCCGCTCGACGACCACGAACACGGTCAGCAGGGCGGCAACGGCCAGGAAGGACAGGAGAGTTCGGGCCGAGGCCCAGCCGGACTCCGGGGCCTGGACGACGGTGAAGACGAGCAGCAGCATCGACGCGGTACCGAGGATCGCGCCGGGGATGTCGTAGCCGTTGTGGTCCTTCTCGCGCTCGCTGCGCGGCAGCAGCTTCAGGCCCGCCAGCAGCGCGATCAGGGCGATGGGCGCGGGCAGCAGCATGGTCAGGCGCCAACTGGCCTCGGTGAGCAGGCCGGAGAGCACCAGGCCCATCGAGAAGCCGGTGGCCGCGCAGGTGGTGTAGATGGACAGGGCCCGGTTGCGCAGCGGGCCCTCGGCGAAGGTCGTGGTGATGATGGACAGGCCCGCGGGCGCGGTGAAGGCCGCGCTCAGGCCCTTGATGAAGCGGCTGGCGATCAGCAGCGGGCCGGAGTCGACGAGGCCGCCCAGCAGCGAGGCGACCGCGAAGACGCCGAGGGCCACCAGGAAGACCTGGCGCCGGCCCAGCAGGTCGGCGGTGCGGCCGCCGAGGAGCAGGAGACCGCCGTAGCCGAGGATGTAGCCGCTGACGATCCATTGCAGCGTCGAGGTGGAAAGGCCCAGGTCGGAGCCGATGGACGGCAGGGCGACGCCGACCATCGACACGTCGAGGGCGTCCAGGAACATCGCGGCGCACAGCACCAGCAGGGTGCCCCAGAGCCGGGGCGTCCAGCGCGCCTCGGACCCGGGGTGGGTGAGCGGAGAGGTCATGCCGACGACACTACATGCACATGCATGGGATGCAAGCGCATTTAATTCCAGTGCAATAATTCGTGGTCTCTGCTACGGTGCGTGCCCATGGTGGCGACGAAGCCCGAACAGGTGCTGGCGCAACAGTGGCGGGAGATCC
This sequence comes from Streptomyces sp. NPDC047072, assembly GCF_040643855.1. Taxonomy (NCBI): domain Bacteria; kingdom Bacillati; phylum Actinomycetota; class Actinomycetes; order Kitasatosporales; family Streptomycetaceae; genus Streptomyces; species Streptomyces sp. NPDC047072. The sequence continues at coordinate 20,649 of NZ_JBEYVC010000038.1, forward strand.
TCGCGCTGCACGCGCGCACGCAGTGCGAACTCGACCGGGCCCTGCAACAACACGGTTTGTGCGCAAGCGACTTCGAGGTGCTGGACGTCCTCGCCGACGGGGGCTGCTCCTACCGCGTCCAGGAGATCTCGGAGCGGGTCCATCTGAGCCAGAGCGCCCTGTCGCGGCTCATCGCCCGACTGGAGAAGGACGACCTCGTGGAGCGCGGGATGTGCGCCGAGGACCGCAGGGGTGTACGGGTGCAGCTCACGTCGAAGGGGCGCGCGCTGCACCGGGACGCCCTGCCGGTCCAGCGCGCGGTGCTGACCCGGATGCTCGTGGCCGACTGAGCCGCGACGGCCGGGCCGGTCTCAGCCGATCGCCGACTTCTCCCGCCACAGGTCGGCCACCGCGACGTCCCCGGTCACGGCCGGGAACGGCAGCCGGTTCCACAGGGCCAGATACAAGCGGGCGGCCGGCCCGGAGATCTCGCAGTCGGCCTCGCCGGCCGCGCCGCCTTCCGTCGCGGGCGGCTCCTGCGTCAGTCGTACGGTCCACACCGCGTCGTCCACGTCGGTGGCCCGGATCCGCAGGACCCGGGGCGTCTCGGTGCGCAACCGGCCGCGGTCGCGGGCCTGGAAGCCCCGCAGCAGCTCGTCGATGCCGTCGACCGCGAACGCCGGTCCGATCTCGGCCGGGGCGCCGCCGCGGGCGGCCTCGGCGTCGAAGCGGTGGACGGTCGTCTCGTGCGCCTGGCGGCGGGCCCAGAACGCGAGCGGGGACGGCGCGGCCAGGAAGTGCCAGCATTTGAGGCCGGGTTCGGCGGCCGTGAGGGTGTCGAGCAGACGACGGTGGCTCGCCCGGTACCACTCCACCAGCGGTGCGCCGTCGAGGTCGGGCGGATCGCCCATGGGGCGCGGTGAGTCGAGGCGCTCGGCGACGAAGCCGGCCGCCCAGAGATGCACCACGCCGGTGTGCTTGAGCAGGTCCCGCACCTGCCAGTCCGGGCAGGTCGGCACCTTGGCGTCGGGCCCCGCCGCCGCGGCGGCCGACGCGAGCAACTGGCCCTCGTGGCCCAGGATCCGGACGTACTCCTCTGTCTCCATGGGCCGAGTGTGCCTCACGGAGCGGCCGTGAGGGCGGGGAGGATCACGCCGTCGACGTAGTCGCGCAGGAACGTGCGGTCGGCCGGGCCCTCCTCGACGAGTTCGTGGGCGATCAGGGCGCCGAGCAGCGCGTGCGGGACGTAGGTCCGGGCCGGGGACCCCGCGGAGATCTCTTGGCGCTCGACGGCTCGCGACAACAGCGCGTCGAGTCCGGCCAGTTCGGGGTCGATGACGAGGTCGCGCAGCGCCTCGAACAGGTCGGGGTGGCTCTGGGCGGCCTGGGCGAGCCCCCGCAGCAGCGCGGTGTCCTCGGCCAGCCGCCGGTGGTCCGCCTGGACGACCATCTCGGAGAGGTCGCCGCGCAGGGAGCCGGTGTCGATGTCGGCGAGGGTGACCGGCTTCTGCCGGCGCAGGGCCTGGGCGACCAGTTCCGGTTTCCCGGCCCACTGGCGGTAGAGGGTGGCCTTGCTGCACCGGGCGCGGGCGGCGACGGCCCCCATGGTGAGGGTGTCGTAGCCGACCTCCCGCAGCAGGTCGAGGACGGCCGCGTAGAGCTCCGCCTTCCGCTGCGGCGACAGTCGGCTGCGCCGCCGTGGGGTGCGTCGGAGTGCGGCGCTGTCGGAGTCCACCTGTTCCTCGTCCCTCGGGGAGCATTTCGTACGTGATTGAACTATCCCCGGTCTCTAAGTGTACGAAACCGTTTCGCTGAGGAAAAGTGCGGGGCTCGGGAACTCCGGACCGTCCCCGTCCGACTCCTGTGGCAGCACGGCGCGATCCGGTCGACGTCGTGCCTGCGACCTGGAGACACGGTTGATGGAAGAGTCCCGGCGATCTTGGAGGTACGTTCCTCCGCCCGCCCTCTGCGGCTTCCTGCTGCTGTTGGCGCTGATGTTCGGCGTCTCGTACGGCGTCGGCGCGGCCTCCGGCCCGGTGGCCCCCGGCATGCACGGCACCGGGACCGGCGGGGGCGGCGGCGCAGGTGACGGCACCGGCGGAGGCGGTATGGACATGGGTGGCATGGGCATGGACGGCACGGGCGAGGGGACGCGCTGATGAGCACCGAATCCCTCACCGCGCTCGTGACCACCGACCTCACCGTCGGCGGCATGACCTGCGCGGCCTGTGTGAGCCGCGTCGAGAAGAAGCTGGGTCGGCTGGACGGCGTCACCGCGACCGTCAACCTCGCCACCGGCCGGGCCCGGGTCAGCCATCCGCCGCACATCGGTCCGCGGCAGCTAGTGGAGACCGTGGAGAAGGCCGGCTACACGGCCGCGCTCCCGGCACCGTCCCAGGAGGAGCAGGGGGAGGGCGGAGACGAGGACGCCAGGCAGGAGCTACGACGGCTGCTGGTCACCGCGGCGCTCGCCCTGCCGGTCCTCGTGCTGTCGATGGTGCCCGGACTCCAGTTCCGCAACTGGCAGTGGCTGTGCTTCGTGCTCGCCGCGCCCGTCGCCGTCTGGAGTGCTCGGCCCTTCCACGTCCGTGCGGCACGGGGACTTCGGCACTCCACGGCCACCATGGACACCCTGGTCTCCCTCGGTGTCGTCGCCTCCTTCCTCTGGTCCACCTACGCGCTGTTCCTCGGCGGAGCCGGAGTGCCCGGGATGCGGATGCCGTTCAGCCTGGTGCCGTCCGCCCCGGACGGTGTCGCGCACATCTACCTCGAAGCGGCCGTCGGCGTACCGCTGTTCGTCCTGACCGGCCGGTTCCTGGAGGCACGGGCTCGGCACGGGACCGGCGCGGCCCTTCGCTCCCTCGCCCAACTCGCCGCAAAAGAGGTGGCCGTACGGGAGAACGGCGTCGAACGGCTTGTCCCCGTCGAGGACTTGGGCGTCGGCCAGGTCTTCGTCGTGCGGCCCGGCGAGCGGATCGCCACCGACGGGCGGGTCACGGAGGGGAGTTCGGCGGTCGACCTGTCCCTCGTCACCGGCGAGAGCGAACCGGTCGAGGTCGGACCCGGCTCGGCCGTGGTCGGCGGGGCCGTCAACGCGGGCGGGCTGCTGCTCGTACGGGCCACCGCGGTCGGTGCCGACACCCAACTCGCCCGTATCACCCGTCTGGTGACGGAGGCTCAGGAGGGCAGGGCGAAGGCGCAGCGACTTGCCGACTCGGTGGCCGGTGTCTTCGTGCCGGTCGTGCTGGCGCTGGCGGTCACGACGCTCGGGTTCTGGCTCGGTGCCGGGGCCGAACCGCAGGCGGCGATCACGGCCTGCGTGGCCGTCCTGGTCGTGGCCTGTCCGTGCGCCCTCGGCCTCGCGACGCCGACCGCGCTGATGGCGGCCACCGGGCGCGGGGCCCAACTGGGCGTTCTCGTCACCGGTCCGCAGGCCCTGGAGGGACTCCAGCACCTCGACGCGGTGGTCCTCGACAAGACCGGCACCCTCACCTCGGGCCACATGAGCGTCGCGCGCGTCACCGCCGTACCGGACGGGCTCGGTCGTGCCGCCGTACTGCGGCTGGCGGGGGCCGTCGAGCAGGGCTCGGAACATCCGCTGGGGCGGGCCATCGCGTCGTACGCGCGGCGGGAGACGGGGGAACGGCTGCCGGAGGTGGCGGAGTTCCGTGCGCTCCCCGGGCGCGGAGTGCGGGGCCGGGTGGAGGGGCGGGCCGTCGAAGTCCGGGCGCCCGACGCGGAGTTGCCCGCCGGGCTGCCGGTGGCGGAAGCCGCGGCCCATACGCCGGTGCTGGTGTACGTGGACGGGGTCGTGGAGGCCCTCGTCGAGGTCGGGGACGTCGTACGACCGGGCAGTTACCGTGCCGTGGACCGGCTGCGGCGGCTCGGCGTACGGCCCGTTCTCGCGACCGGCGACCGGGAGACGCCCGCCCGGGCCGTCGCCGAGACACTGGGGATCGACGAGGTGCACGCACGCTGCACCCCCGAGGACAAGGCCGACCTCGTACGGGACCTCCAGGCCGAGGGCTACCGGGTCGCGGTCGTCGGCGACGGCGTGAACGACGCCGCCGCACTGGCCGGGGCCGACCTCGGGATCGCCATGGGCAGCGGCACGGACGTGGCCATCGGAGCCGCCGACGTGACGCTCGTGCGCGGGGACATCGAGGCGTTCGCGGACGCGGTCCGGCTCGCCCGGCGCACGCTGGGCACGATCCGCGTCAACCTCCTCTGGGCGTTCGGCTACAACGTCGTCACCGTCCCTCTCGCCATGGTCGGCCTGCTGAACCCGATGGTCGCCGCCGCCGCGATGTCGGCGAGTTCCGTGCTGGTGGTCGCCAACAGTCTGCGGCTGAGGGCCGGGAAGCCCTCACCTGGGCGGAGGGGCACCCCATGACCGATAGGGAGGCACCCCCGGTGAACGGACCGAACCCCTGGCGCCCGACCCGGCGGCGGCTCACCGAGAGCCTGTCCGCGATCATCGCGCCCGTCGCCGCGTGCAGTCTGGCCCTCGGGGGACTGACCACCTGGGCCGCGGCCGGGAAGGCGGGCAGCCCGGCCCGGATCACCGTGTCGAACGGACGCGTGTTCCTGCCCTACGGCGACAACACGCGGACCGCGGCCTTCTTCGTCGTCACCAACATGGGCGGCGCGGACGACCGGCTGGTCCGTGTGACGTCCTCCGGCACCGGGGGCGACATCGAACTCAGTCGGCATGTCGCCACCGGACGGGCGGCCGCCGCACGGGAGAGCGTGGACGCGGTGACCGTACCGGCGGGCAGCGAGCTGTCCATGGCACCGGACGGCGTGGACGTGACCCTGCGGTGCAAGGCGGGGTGGCGGGCGGGCGACCTGGTGTCGTTCACGCTGCACTTCGAGGACAGCGAGCCGGTCAGGACGCTCGCGGTGGTGGTCCGTCCCGGAGGTCGCTTCTGATTGCCCATCACATAACTTGATCGGTAAGGGAGTTGAGCGATCCTGGGAACAGGGTGTGAGGCCCTGTGGATTCCCGTACATCCGTAGGACGGGCGATGTGCGGGTGCGAGGATGTGGCGCCATGACAGCAGGGTGGGTTGCGCGCACAGGACGGGCCGCGGTGTTCGCGGCCGTCTGTGTGCTGCTCGCCGCGCTGGCCCACGTCCTGATGTCCGGCAGCCACGTGCCCGCGGGGGCGCTGGCCGCGGGCGCGCTCGGGACCGGGGCCCTCGGCTGGGCGCTGGCCGGACGGGAACGGGGGCTGCCGCTCGTCGTGACGGCCGTGGTCGCCGTCCAGACGGTGCTGCACCAGGTGTTCTCGCTCGCGCAGGCCGCGTCGGGGGAGTCGGCCCCCATGAACATGGGCTCGGACATGGGCGCGATGCACATGGGTGCCTCGCTCAGGGGCTCCGCACACATGGATGCCATGGACATGGGCTCCGCGCACATGAGTCCGATGGATCACATGGGGCATTCCGCGGGCGGCGGCTCGTCGTCCGGCATGCTCGCCGCCCACCTGCTCGCCGCGCTCCTGACCGGCCTGTGGCTGGCGTACGGGGAGCGCGCCGCGTTCCGCATCCTGCGAGCCATGGCCGGCCGGCTCACGGCGCCGCTACGGCTGCTGCTGGCGCCACCCCTCGCCCCGGTCCGTCCGCGTCGGCGCCCGTGTCGTCCGCGCTCGCAACGGGCGCCGGCTCTTCGCCTGCTCGTCCACGCGATCACCTCCCGGGGACCACCGGCGGGGACGGCTGTCCTCTGACGACAGCAGATTCCCCGGGGCCGCCCCTGCGCGCCCCGGCCCCCGGTCGTACGCCCGGGCGGGCGCCGTAGCGGCAACGAGTCGTCGCGCCCCCGTGCCGTAGGACCGCCTTCCCCACTCACCGGACCGTTCGCGCCCCCGCGCGCCCCGGTCCGGGTCACGGATCCCGAGAAGGACACCTGGTGAGCACCCCTGCCCTGCTTGACGCGCCCGACGACATGGACCACGAGACCGACATGTCGACTTCGGTCGACGCGTCGATAACCGCCTGGGCGCTGGCCGCCCGCAGCGGTGACGCGGCCGCCGTCGAACGGTTCGTGCGCGCACTGCACCGTGACGTCCAGCGCTATGTCGCCCACCTGTGCGGCGACCCCCAGGCCGTCGACGACCTCGCCCAGGACACGTTCCTGCGGGCGCTCGGCAGCCTCCATCGCTTCGAGGGGCGCTCGTCGGCGCGTTCGTGGCTGCTGTCCATCGCCCGGCGGGCCGTCGTCGACAGCTTCCGGTACGCGTCCACCCGCCCCCGGCTCTCGGACGTGGCGGACTGGCAACTGGCCGTGGAGTCGGCCCAGCCGTGCGGCCTGCCCGGGTTCGACGACGGGGTCGCGCTGCTGGATCTGCTGGCGGCGCTGCCCGAGGAGCGGCGGGAGGCGTTCGTGCTCACGCAGGTGGCGGGACTGCCGTACGCGGATGCGGCCGAGATCAGTGACTGTCCGGTCGGGACCGTTCGGTCGCGGGTGGCTCGGGCTCGGGCGACGCTGGTGGACCTTTTGTATGACGGCGCCCTGTGAGGGGGAGTCCATCGCCGTTGAGGCATGGGTTGAGGAGCTTGTGCGGCTGCGTTGTGGCTGGTCGCGCCCACGCGGCGGAGCCGCAAATCGATACGGCCCCGCGCCCCTTGAGGGCGTTGTCGGGCCGTGGGTCGGAGAAGCCGGCCATGCGTGAAGTCTTGACGTGGTGGGGGTCTGCTGCGTACATATGTCTGCGCAGTCATGACAGCGCAGTCATATCCGCTGAGGCGTGGTCGGTCGGCTGTGACCGTCTATGATCCGAAGCGCTGAACACCGGGAGACGCCATGACGCGAGGAAGAGGGCGGGACGGCGGTCCCGCCGCGCCGCGGGGCGTGGACGTGGCCGAGCGGGCGGGCGTTTCCCAGAAGACGGTGTCCAGGGTCCTCAACGGCGAGCAGTACGTCTCGGAGGATGTCCGCCGACGCGTGCTGGAGGCGGCCGCGGACCTCGGGTACCGGCTGAACAACGCGGCCCGTGCCCTCGCCTCGGGCCGGACCCGGACCATCGGCGTCGTGGCCCTCGGCACCGCCCTGTACGGCCCCGCCTCGCTGCTCCTCGGAGTCGAACGGGCCGCGCGGGACGCCGGATACGCGCTGAGCGTGGTCAACACGCTCGAAGGTGACCCGGGCGGCATCGGCGGTGCCATGCGGTCGCTCCTGGAACGGGGCGTGGACGGCATCGTCGTGTCGGAGCCCATCGACGAGGGCACCGACCCGCTCGTCTCCGAAGTCCCGGTCCTCGTCCTCGGCGCACCGGCCGGTGCCGGCACGGACGGCTGGACCATCGCCACGGGGGTCGACTCCGTCGCGCTGGCCCGGGCCGCCACCGAACACCTGCTGGATCTCGGGCATGTGACGGTCCATCACCTCGCCGGTCCGCACCAGTGGTTCGCCGCCCGGGACCGGCAGGAGGGATGGCGGCAGGCGCTCGCGGCACGGAGGTGTCCGCAGCCCTCGGTCGTCACGGGCGACTGGTCGGCCGCGTCCGGGTACGCGGCGGGCCGTGAACTGGCCGCGAGGCAGGACCTGACGGCGGTGTTCGTCGCCAACGACGACATGGCCGTCGGTCTCGTCCGCGCCCTGGCCGAGGCCGGACGGCGGGTCCCCGAGGACGTCAGCGTGGTCGGCTTCGACGACATTCCGCTCGCCGCCTACGTACTGCCCCCTCTGACCACCGTGCGCCAGCCGTTCGACGCCGTGGCCCGGGACGGCCTCAGGCTCCTCGTGCACGCCATCGAGCACCCGGACACGGACCTCCCGGCGGCACAGGACCAGCCCGTCGAACTGGTCGTCCGCGACTCCACCGCGCCGCCGCCTCCCGGAAAGGCCGCGGACCCGGCGCGACCTACCGCGCACCTCCCGGACGGCGCCGCCCACTCGCCGCCCGCCGCCTGACCATTCGTTCCACCCCGGCGTCCGCCCACGAGCCGTGAACCCGGCGGACGACCGGACATCTTGAGCGCGGCGCGCCACCGCGAGCCGTGACCAGGGTGGATCACCGCGACCGATCCGACGACCGACCATACGGTCCCGCCTCGCGCCCGGTCACGCACTCCGTACGGACCCCCTCCTCCGGCCCGGCCACCGTCATGTCCCGGTCGCGGGTCCGCGTGTGTCTCGTCACCCCCTCCGCACTCACCGGCACACCCCTGCCGGTCTCCCCCTCCCTCTCCTTCCTCCTCACTTCTCTCCATCTTCCTTCGCCACGGCGGGAGTTCAGCATGTCCAGATCGTCCATCCCCTCGTCCGCAATGAGCCGCAGGCTCTTCCTCACCGCCACCGGTGCCGTGTCCCTCGGCGCCGCCCTCTCCGCCTGCGGTGGCGGTGGCGGAAGCGACTCGCCCGCCGCCCAGCCGGCCTCCCAGGCCGACATCGACAAGGCCATGAAGACGCCCACCCAGCTGACGTTCTGGACCTGGGTCCCCAACATCCAGCAGGAGGTGGCGCTCTTCGAGAAGAAGTACCCCGCCATCAAGGTCAAGATCGTCAACGCCGGCCAGGGCGTCACGCACTACACGAAGCTGCGCACCGCCCTCAAGGCCGGGACCGGCGCCCCGGACCTGGCGCAGATCGAGTACCAGGCGATCCCCACCTTCACGATCACCGACAGCCTGCTGGACCTGGGCCCGTACGGCGCGACCGCCCTGAAGGACAAGTTCGTCGCCTGGACGTGGGGTCAGGTCAGCGGCCCGAAGGGCGAGGTCTGGGCCGTCCCCCAGGACACCGGCCCGATGGGCATGCTCTACCGCAAGGACATCTTCGACCGGCACGGCATCCAAGTCCCCACCACCTGGGACGAGTTCGCCGCGGCGGCCCGCAAGCTCCACAAGGCGGACCCGAGTGTCTATCTGACCAACCTCGCCGCCAACGAGGCCGCCGCCTGGCACGGACTGCTCTGGCAGGCGGGCGCCAAGCCGTACGCCCTCTCCGGCAAGAGCGACATCACCATCGACGTCGACGACGCCGTCTCCCAGAAGCTCGGCCGGTACTGGGGCGGCCTCGCCGCGGAGGGCGTCATCAGCACCGACCCGGACTTCACCGACGGCTGGTACGCCGGCTTCAACAAGGGCAAGTACGCCACCTGGCTCACCGCGGCCTGGGGACCGGCGTTCCTCTCCGGTTCGGCCAAGTCGACGGCCGGCAAGTGGCGGGCGGCCCCGCTGCCGCAGTGGGACGCGGCCAAGCCGTCCTCCGGCAACTGGGGCGGCTCGACCACCGCGGTCGTCCGCTCCACCAAGAACCCCATCGCGGCAGCGCAGTTCGCCCTGTTCCTCAACAGCGACCCGGCCAGCGCCAAGATGTTCGCCACCCAGCAGTCCTTCTTCCCGGCCACCAAGGCCCTGCTCACGGACCCGTCCTTCACCGGCGACCGGGCGACCTTCTACGGCGGCCAGAAGGTCAACGAACTGTTCGCCTCCATCAGCGACACCGTCGACCCCGCCTTCCCGTGGCCCCCCTTCCTCGACCAGGCGGCCACCGACTGGACCGAGACCGTCGGCAAGTCCCTGGCGGACAAGGCCGACACGGTCGCCGCGCTCGACGCCTGGCAGACCCGGCTGACCACCTACGCCAAGAAGCAGGGCTTCACCGTCAAGGGAACGTGACATGACCGCGATCGCCCCCGAGCGGGTCGTCCGACGTCAACGCCGCCTGGCGGGACCGCTGTTCGTCGCCCCCTTCCTGCTCCTGTTCCTCCTCCTCTTCCTCGCCCCGCTCGGCTACGCCGCCTACCTCAGCCTCTTCCAGGAGAGGCTGATCGGCGGGACGGTCTTCGTCGGCCTGGACAACTACGCCACCGCCCTGACGGACCCTCAACTCCTGCACGGCGTAGGCCGGGTGGCCCTGTTCTTCGTCGTCCAGGTCCCGCTGATGCTGCTGCTGGCGCTGCTCTTCGCCCTCGCGCTCGACAGCGGGCTGCTGCGCCTCGCCCGGGTGATCCGGCTCGGCATCTTCGTGCCGTACGCCGTCCCGAGCGTGGTCGCCGCGCTCATGTGGGGCTATCTGTACGGCCCGGACTTCGGGCCCTTCGCCCAGCTGAGCCGCGAACTCGACCTCCCGGCACCGCACTTCCTCAGCGAGGGCTGGATGCTCGGCAGCCTCGCGAACATCGTCACCTGGGAGTTCGTCGGCTACAACATGATCATCCTGTACGCGGCCCTGCGCACCATCCCCGGTGAGCTGTACGAGGCCGCCGCCATGGACGGGGCCGGTGCCTGGCGCACCGCCTGGTCCGTCAAGCTGCCCGCGCTGCGGCCGGCCCTGCTGCTCACCCTGCTGTTCTCCGTGATCGGCAGCTTCCAGCTCTTCAACGAGCCGAACCTGCTGATGAAGATCGCCCCGGACGTCATCAGCAGCTCCTACACCGCCAACCTCTACGCCTACTCCCTCGCCTTCACCGGCCAGCAGGTCAACTACGCGGCCACGGTCTCCTTCCTCCTCGGCCTGGTCATCGTGATCGCCTCCTACGGCGTCCTGCTCACCGCGAACCGCAGGAGGACCCCTTGAGCAGCGTCTCCCGGCGCAGCACCCCGCTGACCATCGCCATGCTGGCCGCCCTCGCGTACTTCCTGCTGCCCCTCTTCTGGCTGGTCATCGCCTCCACCAAGAGCGCCCAGGACCTCTTCGACAGCTTCGGTCTGTGGTTCTCGCACACTCCGCAACTGCTCACGAACGTCAAGGAGACCTTCACCCACGACGACGGGGTCTTCCTGCGCTGGCTGCTCAACACCGCGGTGTACGCGGGCGTCAGCGCGGTCGGCGCGGCCCTGCTCGCGGCGGCCGCGGGCTACGGCTTCGCCAAGTTCCGCTTCCGCGGCGACCGCCTCGCCTTCAACCTGGTCCTGGGCGCCGTCATGGTCCCGACCACCGCCCTGGCCATCCCCACCTATCTGCTCTTCGCCAAGGCGGGCCTGGTCAACACCCCTTGGGCGGTGATCCTGCCCTCTCTCGTCAACCCCTTCGGCCTCTACCTCATGCGGGTCTACGCCGCCGACGCGGTCCCCGACAGCCTGCTGGAGGCCGCCCGCATCGACGGCGCCGGCGAGGCCCGCATCTTCTTCCGGATCGCGCTCAGGCTGCTGGCCCCGGGCCTGGTGACCGTGCTGCTCTTCACGCTCGTCGCCACCTGGAACAACTACTTCCTGCCGCTGATCATGCTCAACGACCCCAACCTGTACCCGATCACCGTCGGGCTGTCCTCCTGGGCCGAACAGGCGCAGAACGGCGGCTCCGGAGCCAGCAGCGACATGATCGCGCTGGTGGTGACCGGCTCCCTGCTCTCGATCGTCCCGCTCGTCGTGGCCTTCCTGATGCTCCAGCGCTACTGGCAGAGCGGCCTGGCCACCGGCAGCGTCAAGCAGTAGGACGCGCGTTCCCCCCAATTCCCTTGTCTTCTCCGGAGGTTGCCCCCATGGCGGAACTGCCCGCCCGCGTCCTGTTCGGTGCCGCGTACTACTACGAGTACCAGCCGTACGACCGTCCCCTGGACCGTCTCAAGACCGACCTCGACCTCATGGCCGAGGCCCACGTCAGCGTCATCCGGGTCGGCGAGTCCGTGTGGTCCACCTGGGAGCCGGAGAACGGGCGCTTCGACCTCGACTGGCTCCAGCCCGTCCTCGACGGCGCCCACGAGCGGGGCATCGCGGTCGTCCTCGGCACCCCCACGTACGCCGTACCGCCGTGGCTCGCCCGCCAGTACCCCGAGATCACCGGCGAGCGCCGCACCGGCGAGCGGATCGGCTGGGGCGCCCGGCAGGAAGTGGACTTCACCCACCCGGCGTTCCGTTTCCACGCCGAGCGGATCATCCGCAAGATGGTCGCCCGGTACGCGGACCATCCCGCCGTGATCGGCTTCCAGGTCGACAACGAGCCGGGACTGCACCTCTTCCACAACCACGGTGTCTTCCAGCGCTTCGTCGACCATCTGCGCGCGAAGTACGGCGACGTCGAGACCCTCAACCGCGAGTGGGGGCTGGTCTACTGGTCGCACCGACTGTCCACCTGGGCCGACCTGTGGACGCCGGACGGCAACGAACAGCCGCAGTACGACGTCGCCTGGCGGGAGTTCCAGGCCCGCCAGGTCACCGAGTTCATCGGATGGCAGGCCGACCTCGTCCGCGAGTACGCCTCCGCAGGGCAGTTCGTCACCACCTGCATCTCCTACACGCGCTCCGGCGTCGAGGACCACGAGCTGAGCGACCGGCTCGACATCGCCTCCGGCAACCCGTACTACGACATGCAGGACGGTCTGCTGCTGCCCGACCCCACCCCTGAGGGCCACGAGCAGAAGTGGAAGACCACCGGCGTGTGGGCGCTGTACCAGACCGCCGACTGGATGTTCTCCTCCCGTCAGGAGCCGTTCCTCGTCACCGAGACCAACGCGGGCTCGATCGGCTTCCCCTGGGACAACGGCCCCGCCTACGACGGCCAGTGGCGCCAGGCGGCCTGGGCGCTCGTCGCCCGCGGCGCCCGCATGATCGAGTACTGGCACTGGCACACCCTGCACTTCGGCGCCGAGACCTACTGGGGCGGGATCCTCCCGCACACCGGACAGCCCGGCCGCACCTACCGCGAACTCGCCACCTTGGGCGCCGAGTTCGAGCGGGCCGGCGAGCTGGTCGCCGGGCTCGAACCGGACGCCGACATCACCCTCGTGTACTCCACGCCGAGCAAGTGGCTGATGCAGAAGTACCCGCCGCTGTCCACGCCGGACGGCGAGCCGGACCCGGCCGCCTACCACCGCATCCTCGACCCCTTCTACCGCGGGGCCTTCGACGCCGGACGCCAGGTCCGTGTCGTCCACGCCCGCCAACTCCACGACCCGCACGGCGAGTTCACCGGAGCGACCCCCGAGGAGGCCGCGCGCCGACACCCGGTCCTGGTCGTCCCCGCGCTCTACCTCGCCCACGACGAGACCCTGGACTGGCTCGCCGCCTACGCCCACGCGGGCGGCCACCTGGTCCTCGGCCCCCGCACCGGCTACGCCGACCACGAGGCCCGGGCCCGCCGCGAACCGGCGCCCGGCCGCCTGGCCGACGCGGCGGGAGTCTCGTACGACGAATTCAGCAACCTGACCCGGCCACTGCCGGTCCGGGCCGCGGCCGACGCCCCCTTCCAGCTGCCGCAGGGCGCGACGGCGACCCACTGGGCCGATGGTCTGACCGTCACCGACGCCGATGTCCTGGTGGCGTACGAGCACCCGCACTTCGGGCGCTGGCCCGCGGTCACCACCCGTACCCACGGAGCCGGCCGCGTCACCACCGTGGGCACGGTCCCCGGCCGGGACCTCGCCCAGGCGCTCGCCGCCTGGCTGGCGCCGGAGCCCCGTAGCGGCTGGCGGAACCTGCCCGCCTCCGTCACCGCCACCACCGGCACCTCTCCCGACGGGCGCCGCGTCCACGTGGTCCACAACTGGAGCTGGGAGCCCGCCCTGGTCGAGGCCCCCGGGCACCTGACCGACGTCCTGGACGGCTCGGACGTCCAGGACGGCACGACCGTCCGACTCGGCGCGTGGGACGTACGCGTCTTCGTCACGGCAAACAGCGCACAGGAGGAAACCGCACGATGAGAAGCAGCACACGCAGAGCTCTGGGAACCTTCGCCGCGGTCTCCGCCCTCCTGGCGATCCCCGCCGCGGGAGCGCAGGCGTACAACCCGACCGGCGGGATCCTCTACCAACTGGGCAGCGACCCGTGCCTCAAGGGCCGGGGCAACTGCGCCGTCTACCCGAAGTCGGCCCAACTGCCCTCCGGGCGGCTGGTCGCGTCGTTCGAGAAGTCCACCGTCGTACCGGCGTCCGGCAGCGCCGACGGGCAGACCCTGCCCGTCTACAAGAGCGACGACCACGGCACGAGCTGGCAGCCGCTGTCCGAGGTCAAGGCACCGGCGTACCTCTCCAAGGACCCCAAGTACGCGAAGTACACGAGCAATTGGACGAACCCGTACCTCTACGTGCTGCCGCAGAGCGTCGGCGGGCTCAAGAAGGGCACGCTGCTGCTGGCGAGCGTGGTGTCCGGCGACGACCAGTACTACCGCGAGCACAAGGCGGCCGACCCGAACTGGACGCCCGACAACGACGGCGACCGCAGTGACCTGGCGATCGCCCTGTACTCCAGCACCGACGAGGGCCGCAGCTGGAAGGTCGTCAACGTCGTCGCCACCGGCGGATGGCAGGGCGGCAGCGCGGGCGCGATCGGGCGGAACGTCGCGGCGGCCAACACGTACCGGCAGGTCGACCCCCTCTGGGAGCCGTATCTGATGGTCTACAAGGGCAAGTTGGTCTGCTACTACTCGGACGAGAACGACTACACCGGCTTCGACCCGGTCACGGGTGTGCCGAAGCTCGACCCCGCCGACGACACGGCCGCCGACTCGCACGGCCAGATCCTCGTGCACCGGACCTGGGACGGCAGCGGCGCGAGATGGAGCGACCCCGTCGTCGACATCTCCGGGTCCGTCCAGGACATGGGCGGCGGGAAGACCGAGATCGGCGGCGGGCGGCCGGGCATGACCAACGTCGTCCGGACGACGGACGGCAAGTGGATGCTCACCTTCGAGTACTGGGGCGGCGGGGCCAACACCCGGTACGCGATCGCCGACGACCCGCTGAAGTTCTTCCGCGGCACCCAGACCGGTATGTCGGTCGGCGCGCTGCCGGTCGTCGCCGGGTCCCGGCCGCTCGTGGGCGGCGGTAGCCCGGTCGTGATCCGGCTCCCGGACGGGCGGCTCGTCTACAACGCGTCCAACAGCGGGGACGTCTGGGTCAACGAGAGCGGGCGCAGCGACGGCGTGTGGACGGAGTACCAGACGACCTCGCCGGCCGGCTACAGCCGCAACCTCCAGTACGTCGAGGGCACCGGCCGGGTCGCGATCCTCAACAACCAGGGCACGTCCACGATCGCCTACGCCGAGGTCGACCTCGGCGACTCGGACGGCACGTACTACCGGCTCGTCAACCGGAAGACGGGCCAGGTGATCGGCACCGGCAACAGGACCAACGACGCGAACCTCGGCAACGGCGACGTGCCGGACGTCGTCCTGGAGGACGCCGGGGCCGCGGCGGATCCCGACACCCAGTACTGGCACGTGGTGACCGAGCCGAACGGCGGTACGACCCTGCTGAACAAGTCGGGCGGCCGCGCGGCGGCGATCTGGACGGGCAACGCGACGGCCGGCCAGCGGATCGGGCAGTGGGTCGACAACAGCACGTCGGGCACCTGGAACCTGATCAAGACCGCTGACGGCCACTACCGGCTCCAGGCCGCCAAGAACACGAGCCTCTACCTGACAGGCGCGTCCGCGGGAGCCCCGCTGACCCTCCAGAACACCGCCACGGACGGCTCACAGGACTGGCAGCTGGTCCGGGACACCAGGTCCCGCGGGTAGCGGCCCACGGTTCCGCCGGTCGAACGGCCGGGGGGATACGCTGACGACGCGGCATAGTAGATCGAGGACATCTGGAGAGTCCGATGGTTCCCGTGGGCCTCGACGTCGGCGATCCCTCCGGGGACGGAACGATCCCCCGGTTCGACTTCAATCCGCCCGCGGAGCTGGTGCCCGGATTCGAGATCCTCGACCTGGCGACGCTGCGGGAGCGGCGGCGGGGCAGTCGGCCCGACGCGGTGCACCGGGTGGACTTCCACACCCTGACCCTGGTCACGGCGGGCACCGGGGAGCACGCCATCGACTTCGTGACCTATCCCTGCCGCCCCGGAACCCTGCTGTGGAACAGGCCGGGGCAGGTCCAGCGGTTCACCGACCCCGGCACCACCGACGGCACCCACCTCCTGTTCACCCCGTCCTTCCCGCCCCGCTTCAGCAGCGCCCACCGACTCGTCAACGAGTGGTACGGGCCCGTGTGTTGGCAGTTGGGCACGCGTCCCGAGTACGCCGTGCTCTCCACCCTGCTGGGCCAGATGCGGGCCGAGTACGAACGCCCCGAGGGCGCCGTCTCCGCGGAGATCCTCCAACTCCTGCTGGCCACCGTCCTGTTGCACATCGACCGGCTGCCCCACCCGGACGGCGGCGCCGACCCGCACGCCGGCGGGGAGGTGTACGCCCTGTTCCGCGCCGAGTTGGAGCGCTCCTACGCCACCACCCGTCGTGCCACCGACTACGCGAACCGCCTCGGATACACCGTGAAGACCCTCACGCGCGCGTGCCTGGGCGCCACCGGGCAGCCAGTGAAACACGTCATCGACGCGCGGGTGGCCCTGGAGGCCCGACGGCTGCTCGCCCACACCGACGAACCGGTGGCGACCGTCGCCCGCCGCCTCGGCTTCCCCGAGCCCACCAACTTCGGGAAGTTCTTCACCCGCCACACCGGTGTGACGCCGGGCGCCTTCCGGCAGACGCACCAGAGCCGTCCGTGACCCGGGCTGTGCCACCTCATTGCCCTTCGAAAGTTCCCTTCGGCAGGGCGGGCCCGTAGCGTCGGCCGCATGCGCTACCTCCACGTCGACGTCTTGACCGGCCTCCCGTTCAGCGGCAACAGCCTCGCCGTGTTCCCGGAGGCCGAAGGGCTCAGCGGTGACCAGATGCAGCGGATCACCCAGGAGATGCGCCACTTCGAGTCGATCTTCCTCCTCCCGGACGGCACTCCCGAGGCACGCTCCCGGCGGGCGCGGGTCTACGACCTCACCCAGGAACTGGACTTCGCGGGCCACCCCGTCGTCGGCGCCGCCTGCGTCCTGCACGCCCTGCACGGCGGCGACACACCCGAGACCTGGACGCTGCGGCTGAAGGCCCGCACGGTGCGGGTGAGCACGGAACGGCGTGCGCCCGGACGGTACGCGAGCGTCCTCGACCAGGGGCCGGCCGCCTTCCTCGGCCGACTGGACCCCGCGGACGCCAAGGGCCTGGCCGCGTGGTTCGGCCTCGACGCGGACGACCTGGACCCGGACCTGCCCCCGGAGGTCGTCTCGACGGGACTGCGCTACCTGGTGCTCCCGGTCCGCGGAGGCGCCCTGGCCCGCGCGGACATCCGCTCCGACATCACACACCAACTGGACCGGTTCGACGCCCAGTTCGCCTACCTCCTCGACGCCGGTGCCCTGGAGGCACGGCACTGGGACAACGACGGGACGACCGAGGACGTGGCCACCGGCAGCGGAGCCGGCTGCGCTGCCGCCTACCTGCGCCGGCACGGCCGTATCGACGACGGCGAAGCCGTGACCCTCAGACAGGGACGATTCACCGGACGGGTCGGTGAGATGACCATCAGCGCGTGCGGGCACGGCACGGACATCGACTCGGTACGGGTCGGTGGCGAGGTCGCCTTCGTCGGCGAAGGACGGCTGGAGGTGCTGCCCCGATGAACGCGGCCGAGGAGGCCTTCCCCGTACGAGAAGCGACGGCCGCGGACGTCGACGCCGTCGTGGACACCTTCACCACCGCGTTCTTCCACGACCCGGTGTGGGGGCCCGTCTTCCCCGACGCCGAACGGCGGGCCGAGCAGGCGGCCCCCATGTGGCGCGTCTACACGACCGCCGCGCTGCGTCACCGCTGGCTGCTGGTGACACCGGACGTGGAGGCCGCGGCCGTGTGGATCCCGGCCGGCGAGGAGGAGCTGACCGCGCGGGAGGCGGCGGAGCTGGACGGTCTGCTGGAGCGGGCCGCGGGCCCTGCGGTGGCCCACGAGATCCATGCGATCGGCAAGCAGTTCGAGGCGGCCCGCCCCACCGAGCCGCACTTCTACCTGACGATCCTGGGCACCCACGACCGCCACCGCGGCAAGGGCCTCGGGATGCGCCTGCTCGCCGCCGGACTCGAACGGGTCGACGCCCTCGGTGCGCCCGTGTACCTGGAGTCGACCAACCCGGCGAACCTGGAACGGTACGCGAGCGTCGGCTTCACCCCGCACGGCCGGATCACCACCGCGAGTGGCCAGGTCGTCACGACGATGTGGCGACCGGCTCGGTGACCCACCCGGCTCAGAAGGCGTTCAGCAGGACCACGTAGACGGCCGTCCCGGCGCCGACGCTCAGGATCGTGCGGCGGCAGAAGGCCAGGTGCACGGCGACCGTGACGGCGACGGCGAGTGGCGCGTGCGGCCAGCCGCCGACCAGGGGCGCCTCGCGGCCATCAAGTACGAGGAGCAGTCCGACGAAGAGCACCAGCACCGTGAACATCGCCGTACCCGGGGTGAGGACGAGGGCGACGGTCACGCTCGCGCCCGCGAGCAGCAGGGACGGCAGATCCTCGCGGGAGCGGAACGAGTCCAGGGTGAGCACCGTGAACAGGGCGCACAGGGCGAACTCCAGACCCTCGACGGGGGCGGGCAGGGCCGCGCCGAGGACCACGCCGACGAGTCCGCCGCCGACCGCTCGTGCTCAGGCAGCGAGGCGTTCACGGCGTACGCCTCGTCGGTCATGGCGTAGACGGCGTACGCCTTGGCCACCGGGGTGCCTGACCAGGTGGAGCGGGACGAGAAGGCGTAGAACACGTGCCGGAAGTTGACCACGAACACGGTCAGCGCGACGGCGGCGAGCGGTGTGACCGTGGCCATCATGCCGACCAGCAGCAGTTCCAGGGAGCCGGCGAACGCGGCCAGCGCGATGCCGAGGCCCGCGGAGAAGCAGTCGCGGCGGGTGACCGGGGGAGTGAGTACGTCGTGTGGCACGGGATCATCGCCGAGCTGGAGCTGGAGCTGGAGCTGGAGCTGGAGCTGGAGCTGGACGGGCGGCTCACCAACGTGGAGCTGGCCCAGCGGGTCGGGCTGACCACCGGGCCGTGTCTGCGGCGGGTGCAGCGGCTGGAGGCCGACGGGGTCATCCGGGGCTGCCGGGCCGTGATCGACCCCGCCTCCGTCGGCCGCTCCTTCGAGGTGCTGCTCGACCTCAGCCTGGAGGCGCAGGACGCGGAGACGGTCGAGCGCTTCGAGTCGGCCCTCGCGGCGGCCGAGGAGGTGCGGGAGCTGCGCCGGCTCTTCGGCAGCCCCGACTACTTCGTGCGGGTGGCCGTCGCCGAACTGCCCGCCTACGAGAGCTTCCTCAGCCGGCGGGTCATGACCATTCCCCGGATCAAGAACGTGACCTCCCATTTCACGATGAAGACGGTCAAGCCGGGTCCATAAGCGGTCGCCGGAAAAAACTTCCGGCACCGATGTCGAGAACCCGTGACCCGCTCCGTCCCCGTAGTGAACGCGACCACAATGGGTCGCATCAGCATCGAGGAGAGATCCACCATGGCGAAGTACCTGCTGCTCAAGCACTACCGCGGCGCCCCGGCAGCCAACAACGACGTGCCGATGGACCAGTGGACCCCCGAGGAGATCTCCGCGCACGTGCAGTACATGCGCGACTTCGCGGAACGACTGGAGAAGTCCGGGGAGTACGTCGACGGCCAGGCGCTCGCCCCCGAGGGGACGTGGGTGCGCTACGACGGGGAGGGGCGCCCGCCCGTCACCGACGGGCCGTTCGCCGAGACCAAGGACCTCATCGCCGGGTGGATGGTGATCGACGTCGACAGCTACGAGCGGGCCGTCGAACTGGCCGGCGAGCTGTCGGCCGCTCCGGGCGCCGGCGGGAAGCCGATCCACGAGTGGCTGGAGCTGCGCCCGTTCCTCCACGCGGCCCCCACCGTCGCGGACTGCCACGCCGGTGGATGAGGCGCTGCTCAGAAGCCTCACGCCGAGTGTGCTGACCGTCCTCGTCCGCCGCGGAGCAGACTTCGCGGCGGCCGAGGACGCCGTCCAGGACGCACTGGTCGAGGCGGTCCGGGTCTGGCCCGCCGACCCGCCGAGGGACGCCAAGGGCTGGCTGGTCACCGTGGCCTGGCGCAAGTTCCTCGACCAGACCCGCGCGGACACCGCACGCCGCCGCCGGGAGGACCGGGTCGACGAGGAACCGGCACCCGGCCCCACGCCCGCCGTGGACGACACGCTCCAGCTCTACTTCCTGTGCGCCCACCCCTCGTTGACGCCCTCGTCGGCGGTCGCGCTCACCCTGCGCGCCGTCGGCGGGCTGACGACCCGACAGATCGCCCGGGCCTACCTCGTCCCCGAGGCGACGATGGCGCAGCGGATCAGCCGGGCCAAACGGACCGTCTCCGACGTGCGGTTCGACCGACCCGGCGACGTCGCCACCGTGCTGCGCGTGCTTTACCTCGTCTTCAACGAGGGGTACTCCGGTGACGTCGACCTCGCCGCGGAGGCGATCCGGCTCACCCGGCAGCTCTCCGCCGTGATCGACCACCCCGAAGTGGCCGGACTCCTCGCGCTCATGCTGCTCCACCACGCCCGGCGCGCCGCCCGGACCGCACCCGACGGCTCCCTGGTGCCGCTCGCCGAGCAGGACCGGAGTCGCTGGGACACCACGGCGATCGCCGAGGGCGTCGCGATCCTCCAACAGGCCCTGTCCCGCGACCGGTTGGGGGAGTTCCAGGCGCAGGCCGCCATCGCCGCGCTGCACGCGGACGCGCCCACCGCAGAGGAGACCGACTGGGTGCAGATCGTCGAGTGGTACGACGAGCTCGCGCGCCTGACCGACAGCCCGGTCGTCCGGCTCAACCGCGCGGTCGCGGTGGGCGAGGCGGACGGACCGCGCGCGGGCCTAGCGGCGCTCGCCGAACTGGACCCGGCACTGCCCCGGTTCACCGCGGTCGCGGCCTACCTCCACGAGCGCGACGGCGACCTGGACCGGGCGGCCCGGCTGTACGCGGAGGCGGCCCACCAGGCCACGGACCTCGGTGAGCGCGACCACCTCACCCGGCAGGCCGCTCGGCTCAACTCCCGCCGACGTCAGTGAGGTTCGGGGAGCACCTCACTTGAGCCCGGAGGTGGCCGCACCCGTGACGAACCCCCGCTGAAGGACCAGGAAGAGCGCGAGGACCGGCACGATGTACATCACCGAGCCCGCCGCGACCAGGTGGTAGAGCCCGGTGCCGTGCTCGTTGACGTACCCTGTGGCGATCTTCACGGCGAGCGTGGTCCGGTCGTCGTCCAGGAGCAGGGCCGGTGCGATGTAGTCGCCCCAGCTCCAACTGAACGACAGGATCAGGCTGGTGGCGATCACCGGCCAGGACTGCGGCAGGAAGATCCGCCAGAAGATGCGGATCTGGCCGCAGCCGTCGATGATCGCGGCCTCCTCCAGTTCCTTGGGCATGTTCGTGAAGAACTGCCGGAACAGGAAGATCAGATAGGGGGCGCCGCACAGACCCCACAGCACCCACGGGATGTAGGTGTTGACCAGGTCCGCCCTCGCGAACAGCAGGTAGGTCGGGATCAGGGTGATGATCTGCGGTGTCATCATCGTCGACAGCACCAGTCCGAAGACGATCTTCTTTCCGGGTGCCTGGAGGCGTGCGAAGCCGTAGCCGGCCCAGGCTGAGGCCAGAGTGATCAGGCTGGAGTAAATACCCGCGATCACCAGGGAGTTGCGGGCGTAGCCGAGGTAGTCGAAGAGGGTCAGGGCCTGCCGGAAGTTGTCGGCGGACGGGTGGTGCGGCCACCAGTGGATGGGGACCGCGCGCAGTTCGGACTGCGCCTTGAACGCGGTGATCAGCAGCCAGCCGAAGGGGCTCAGGAACAGCACGACCGCCGCGATCAGCAGCATGTAGACGACCTTGCGCCGGGCCAGAACCATCACTTGCCCCCGATCGTGCGGGACTTGGGCTGCCCCTGCTCGGGATCCACCGAGTAGAAGACGACGCCCCTGCTGAGCCGGAAGACCACGAAGGTGACCAGCATGATGAAGACGAACAGCACCCACAGCAGCGCGGAGGCGTAGCCGTAGCGGCCGTTGGCGAAGTACTGCGAGAAGACGTCGATCATGATCAGGTAGTTGCTCTCGGGTACGGCCCCGACGCCCTTCGGGGTGGGGTCGAGCGAGATGAGGAGCGGCACGAAGGTCTGGAGCGTGGCGATCAGCTGGGTGACCACCTGGAAGAACAGCACAGGGGAGAGCAGCGGCAGGATGATCCGGGTGAAGGACTGCCACTGGCTCGCCCCGTCCACCCGCGCCGCGTCGAGCAGTTCCCGGGGGATGTCCTGGAGCCCCGCCAGCGAGATGATCATGACGTTGCCGCAGCCCCACACCGTCAGCATGATCAGCACGTAGCGGGCGTACGGATCCGCGAGCCACGCGATGCCGTTGATGCCGAGCAGGTCCAGGATGCCGTTGGCGGAGCCGGAGTCACGGTCGAAGATCAGCTTGAAGGTGAGGGCGGCACCGACCGGCGGGACCACCGCGGGCAGATAGATCAGGGTGCGGAACACCCCGCGGCCGCGGATCGGCTGGTTGAGCAGCACCGCGAGGAGCAGTCCCGCGATGATCGTGAGCGGCACCGTGATCGCGGCGAACAGCCCGGTCCGGGCAAGGGAGTCGAGGGTGTCCGGATCGCTGAAGACCTCCCGGTAGTTGGCCAGCCCCACGAAGCGGGCGTTCGGCGAGAGCCCGTCGGAGTTGGTGAAGCTCAGCCACAGCGCGTAGCCGAGCGGGAAGACGGTCAGTCCCAGGAAGCCCAACAGCCAGGGGCCGGCGAACAGGTAGAAGGTCCCGGCCCGACGGGCGCGCCGGGCCGCTGGCGGACGCGCGCCCTGGTCCCGGCGCGCCGCCACTGTCGGCGCACGGTCCTCGGTACCGGTGAGCTGCTCGGTGCTCACCCCAGCAACTCCTTGCCCCGGGCCAGCTGTTCGTTCATCCGGGAGTTGAGGGTGTCGGCGAGCTTCCCCGCCTTGGTGCCGGACTTGACGGCGTCCGGCACCACCTTGCTGAGCACCGCGTTCAGCGCGTCCGTCTGCGCGTACGGGCTCACCGGCAGCACCGAGAAGTACGGCAGCTCCTTCTCCTGGACCGCGTAGGCCTGCTTCTGGAGCGCGGTCTTCACCGGCAGCTTCGCGCGCAGCGAGGTCAGCGACGGCATGCCCCAGCCGTAGTCCACCCGTGCCTTGGCGGGCGCGCCGGCGAAGTACCACTCGAAGAGCTTCCAGGCCGCCTCCTTGTTCTTGGCGTCCTTCGGCATCCAGAACCCGGTGCCGCCGAAACAGGGGCTGACGCGGTGGCTGCCCAGCTGCGGGGCGGGTGCGAACCGGGAGGCCGCGGAGAGCTTCGCGTCACCGGCGATGATCCCGCCGAACCAGTGGCCGTTGCAGCTCATCGCCATCCGGTTCGCCTGGTAGGTCGGACCGTCCCAGCCGTCCGGATTGGGGTTGACCAGGTTCGGGCCGATGTCGGCCTTCGTGTAGTCGAGGTACCACTGGAGCGCCCTGAGCGCCTCCGGCGAGGAGAAGTCGACACTGGCGAGGTCGTCGGCGAAGACACTGCCGCCGGCCGACGCGGTCATCCACATCAGCTGGGAGAACACGCCCATGCCGGTGGCGTTCAGGCCGTACACCTTCACCTTGCCGAGCCGGCGTTTCGTCAGCCGCTCACCGAGGTCCAGCCACTCGTCGCAGGACAACGGCTCGGTCTCGCTGGGGAGTTCGAGGCCGGCCTCCTCGAACATGTCCTTGCGGTACCAGAACATGGAGTCCTGGGAGTAGTCCTTGGCGATGCCGTAGCGGGGGCCCGCGCCCTGCTTCTTGCCGTCGTAGCGCCATACGTCGTTGGCGGGGGCGAGGTCGGAGGACTTGAGCACGTCGCTCTTGGCGAAGTACGGGTCCAGGTCGGTCATCAGGCCGCGCGCCGCGAAGTAGGGGGCGTCGGTCGCGCCGATGCCGCGGACCACGTCCGGCGGGGTCTTGCTCGCCAGCATCGCGTTGAGCTTGGTGACGTCATACGTCATGACCCGCAGGGTCACGTTCAGCGACTTCTCGATGCCCTTCCGGGTCTTCGCGTCCCACTCGTCCACCTGCCCCATGACGGTGAGCGTCTTCCCGCTGCTCGATCCGCCGCCGGAGTCGACGGAGGCGGCGCAGCCGGACAGCGCGGCGGCGGAGAGCGCGCCACCGGTGGCGACGAGGAAACGGCGCCGGTCCAGGGCACCTCTGGGGGAAACAGGCATGGCGGAGAGGCCTTTCGTGCGGTGTGGGTACAGAGCGTGCCGAGGTGCGGGGATGGCCCGCGAGGAAGGCACGAGGAGGAAGCGCTCAGGGGCACCGAGGGGTGCCGAGCGGTGATGGACCGGGTCTGCGGCCGTGCGGCGTCACGCCCCGAGACACCCACGACGAGGAACCGGTTGCAGAAAACTTCGGCGAACGTAGGGCTGGGGGACCGATGGTGTCAAGGGGCGGGAACCATGTCGAAAGTCGACGGAAACTCCTCTGGCGCAGACCTCTTGACGGCTTCCGCATCACGATGGCAACTTCGTTGTAACGCTACATTTGTATCGCTACAAGAAACCGGTTGCCCACAGGAGTACACCCGTGACCGACACCACCGCGGTGATCAACCTCGACCTAGAGGGCCCGACGATCAGCCGGCATCTCTACGGCCACTTCGCCGAGCATCTGGGCCGCTGTGTGTACGGCGGCTTCTGGGTCGGGGAGGACTCGCCGATCCCCAACGAGGGCGGCATCCGGCTCGACGTCGTCGAGGCCCTGCGCGCCCTGGACATCCCCAACCTGCGCTGGCCGGGCGGCTGTTTCGCCGACGAGTACCACTGGAAGGACGGCATCGGCCCGCGCGAGCAGCGCCCCCGGATGGTCAACACCCACTGGGGCAACGTCGAGGAGAACAACCACTTCGGCACCCACGAGTTCATGGCCCTGTGCGAACTGCTGGGCGCCGAGCCGTACATCAGCGGCAACGTCGGCTCCGGCACCGTCCAGGAGATGAGCGAGTGGGTCGAGTACCTCACCCGTGACGGCGACAGCCCCATGGTCCGTCTGCGCAAGGCCAACGGGCGCGACGAGCCGTGGAAGGTGAAGTACTGGGGCATCGGCAACGAGACCTGGGGCTGCGGCGGCAACATGCGCGCCGAGTACTCCGCCGACCTCGCCCGCCAGTACGCCACCTACTGCCGCGACCACGGCGACAACAAGCTCTACCGCATCGCCTCCGGCGCCTCGGACGCCGACTACAAGTGGACCGAGACGCTGATGCAGCAGATCAGCTGCTTCGGCTGCGAGGCCACCCCGAAGAACTTCTTCCAGGGCCTGTCCGTGCACTACTACACGATCGCCGGCCCCTGGGAGGCGAAGGGCAGCTCGACCGAGTTCGACACCGACGACTACTACCGGACGATGCTCCAGGCCCGCCGCATCGACCGCATCCTGACCGGCCACTCCACCGTCATGGACGTCTACGACCCCGGCCGCACGGTCGGCCTGGTCCTGGACGAGTGGGGCACCTGGTGGGACGTCGAGCCCGGGACCAACCCCGGGTTCCTGTTCCAGCAGAACACCCTGCGCGACGCCCTGGTCGCCTCCACCCACTTCGACATCTTCCACAAGCACGCGGCGCGGCTGCACATGGCCAACATCGCCCAGACCGTCAACGTCCTCCAGGCCATGATCCTCACCGACGGCGACGCGCTGGTCCTCACCCCGACCTACCACGTCTTCGAGATGAACAAGGGCCACCAGGACGCCACTTCGCTCGCCTTCCACCTGCGCGGCGGGGACGCGGAGCAGGAACTGCTGTCCGCGTCCGCGAGCGTCAAGGACGGGGCGGTGCTGATCTCCCTGTCCAACCTGCACGCCGAGGAGCCGGCCGAGCTGACCCTCGACCTGCGCGGCCGCGCTGTCGGTGAGCCGGTCGCCCGCATCCTCACGGCCGACCGGATCCAGGACCACAACACCCCCGGCACCCCGGAAGCGGTCGCCCCGCGCGCCTTCGACGACGTCAAGAGGACCGACCAGGGACTCCGACTGACGCTGCCGCCGCACTCGTTCGTCACCATCAGCGCCCCGCTGACCTGATCCGCCCGCCCGACAAGGAGCCGCACATGACCACCGAACTCACCCGCCGCAGAACCCTGCAGGCCGCCGGAGCCGCCGCCCTCGCCGCCGGCCTGACCTCCCTGACCACCACGGCGGCCCACGCCGACGACACGGCCGATGCCCCCGCGCCGCAGCTCGTCACCTACCCGATACCGGCCGGCGTCGGCACCCAGGCCAGCTTCAAGGTCCGGGTCCGCACCGCGCCCGACGGCGAGTGGCAGACCCTCACCTGCTACGCCCCCGGTGTGAAGGAGATCAACCCCACCACCGGCTCGGGCAAGGTCTGGGGCTCCTCGATGGTGTACTTCGACTTCTGCGGGACGGTCGAGATCGAGGTCACCTACCTCAAGGGCGGCACCACCAAGGCCCGGGTGCGCCCGGACTCGTACGGCATCACGCCCGAAGTCGGCGGCGACACCGTGGTGTTCACGCTCGACGAGCCGAAGGACGTCGTCGTCCAGATCAACGACGAGATCTTCGACTGTCTGCACGTCATCACCAACCGCGTGGAGAAGCACGCCCCTTCGGCCGACGACCCGGACGTCCTCTACTACGGCCCCGGCCTGCACTCCGTCCCCGGCAACATCCTCGCCGTCCCCAGCGGCAAGACCCTCTACCTCGCGGGCGGCGCGGTCCTCAAGGCCCGGGTCGACGCGATCGGCGTCGAGAACGTGACCGTCAAGGGCCACGGCGTGCTCCTCGCCCCGACCTCCACCGTCGGCGGTCTGCACATCGAGAACAGCAAGAACTGCCGGGTCCAGGACGTCATCTTCCTCGCCAGCGGCATCGGCTTCGGCCAGGCCGAGAACGTCCGCGTGAAGAAGACCCGCGTCTTCACCTGGGGCCAGTGGGGCGACGGCTACCCCATCTACTGCTCGAAGAACATCAGCTTCGACGGCGTCTTCGCCCGCACCTCCGACGACTGCTTCTCCATCTACGCCCACCGCGGCGACTTCTACGGCGACACCCGCAACCTCACCATCAGGAACAGCACGCTGTGGGCGGACGTGGCCCACCCCATCAACGTCGGCACGCACGGCAACAGCGACACCCCCGAGGCGATCGAGAACCTGCTCATCCAGAACGTCGACATCCTCGACCACCGCGAGCCCCAGATGAACTACCAGGGCTGCATCTCGCTCAACGCCGGCGACTCCAACCTGATCAAGAACGTGCGGGTGGAGGACGTGCGCGTCGAGGACTTCCGCTGGGGCCAACTCCTCAACTTCCGGGTCATGTTCAACGCGAAGTACAACACCTCGGCCGGCCGCGGCATCGAGGACGTGTACATCAAGAACCTCACCTACACGGGCACCCACGCCAACCCGTCGCTCTTCCTCGGCTACGACGCCGACCACGCCATCAAGAACGTCACCTTCGAGAACCTCGTGGTCAACGGCGTGGTCATCGCGGACACCATGCGCAAGCCGACCTGGTACTACACCACCGACACCGTGCAGTGGTACGCCAACGAGCACGTGATCAACATGAGGTTCCTGACCACCGCCCAGGCCGAGGCGGCCGCCGCGTCCTGACCCCGGCGCGGTCTCTGACTCCCCCCACACATCAAGTAAGAGCCGCCCCCGGACGGAGCCGCCCGGGGCCACTTGATCGGAGACAGAACTCCCATGAGCCGCAACCCCAACTCCCCCCACGCGTCAGGGAAGTTCCTGGCCGCGATGCCCAGCCGGCGCAACGTACTGCGTGGCGTCGGCGGGCTCGCCGTAGCAGGCGCGCTCGGCACCGGCACCGCCCGCCTCGCCGGTGCCGCGCCCACCGTCTGGAACCACCCCGGCGCCCTCCATCACCCCGGTGACATCAACCGCGCCCGGGTGAGAGTGGCCGCGGGCGTCGACCCGTGGCTGGCCGGGTGGAACCGCCTCACCGCCAACGCCCACTCCGCGTCCACCTGGACGGCCACGCCTCAGGCCACCGCCTACCGGGGCGCGGGGACCAACAACAACTACGTCTACCTGTTCAACGACATCGCCGCCGCGTACCAGAACACCCTGCGCTGGCTGATCAGCGGCGACACCGCCCACGCCGACTGTGCGGTGGCCATCTGCAACGCATGGTCGAGCACCCTGACCGCGATCGACGGCCCCACCGACGCCTGTCTGCTCGCCGGGCTCCAGGGCTGGCAGTTCGCCAACGTCGGCGAACTCCTGCGTGACCACCCGGACTTCGACCTGGCCGCCTTCCAGCAGATGATGGTGAACGTCTTCTACCCCTGGAACCACGGGTTCCTGACGTACCACAACAACACCTGCATCACGCATTACTGGGCCAACTGGGACCTGTGCAACCTGGCCTCCGTCCTGGCGATCTCCATCCTCTGCGAGGACGCCGACAAGTTCGACGAAGCCATCACGTACTACCGGAGCGGTGCCGGAAACGGCGCCGTCAAGAACGCCGTCCCCTTCCTGCACACCGACGACGACGGCTACGCGCTGGGCCAGTGGCAGGAGGCCGGCCGCGACCAGTCCCACAGCGTCATGGGCATCGGCCAGATGGCCGCCGTCTGCGAGATGGCCTGGAACCAGGGCGTCGACCTGTACGGCTACGACGACAACCGCTTCTTCAAGGGCGCCCAGTACGTCGCCAAGTACAACATCGGCCTGGACGTGCCCTTCACCACCTACAGCTGGGGCAGCGGCCACAACTGCGCCTACAACGAGCAGACCGTGATCAACGACTACGGTCGCGGCACCATCCGCCCGATCTGGGCGATGATCCACGCCCACTACAACCGCATCAAGCGCCTGGACGACAAGTACATCGCCGCCATGTGCGATCTCGTCGGTGTCGAGGGAGGCGGCGGCGACTACGGCGCCAACTCCGGCGGCTACGACCAGCTCGGCTTCGGCACCCTGATGTACACCAAGTAGCACAAGGAGAGTTGACGACCATGAGCGGATCCGGCCGCACGGCCGAGACGGTCACCGAGGCCGAGACGGTCATCGAGGTGGACACGAGTGCCCCCGGCACCCCCATCTCGCCCGACCTGTTCGGTGTGTTCTTCGAGGACCTCAACTACGCGGCGGACGGCGGCCTCTACGCCGAACTCGTGCAGAACAGGTCCTTCGAGTACACCGTCGCCGACCGGCCCGAGTGGCACGCCCTCACGGCGTGGGAGCTGCTGTCCCCGGCGGGCGCGGCCGGATCCCTCACGGTCTCCACCGACGACCCGCTGCACCCGGCCAACCCGGCGTACGCGGTCCTGCACCACGCCAGTCTGCGCAACGAGGGCTTCGACGGCATCCCCGTCCGGGCCGGGGCCTCGTACGACCTGAGCCTGTACGCCCGGCTGGCCGCCGGTCCGAGCGACCGCCTGACCGTCCGCATCGAGAGCGCGGACGGCCGACGCACCTACGGCGAGGCCGAGTTGGGTCCCCTCACCTCCTCCTGGCAGCGGCACGCAGCCCTGCTCACCAGCGCCGCCACCGACCCCGACGCCCGCCTCATCCTCACCACCTCCGGCACCGTCCACCTCGACCTGGTCTCCCTCTTCCCCCAGGACACCTTCCGCGGCCGCCCCGGCGGACTGCGCGCCGACCTCGCCCAGGCCATCGCCGACCTGAAGCCCAAGTTCGTCCGCTTTCCCGGCGGTTGCCTCGCCCACGGACAGGGGCTCGGCAACATGTACCGCTGGTCCGAGACCGTCGGACCGCTGCCCGGACGGCGTCAGCAGCCCAACATCTGGGGCTATCACCAGTCGATGGGGCTCGGCTACTACGAGTACTTCCAGTTCTGCGAGGACATCGGCGCCAAGCCGCTGCCGGTCGTCCCGGCCGGCGTCTGCTGCCAGAACAGCGCGGGAACCGGTCAAGTCGGCCTGCCCGACGAGGAGATGCCCGCCTACATCGCCGAGGTCCTGGCTCTCGTCGAGTGGGCCAACGGGCCCGCCGACTCCCGCTGGGGCGCCGTCCGCGCGGCCGCCGGACACCCCGAGCCCTTCGGCCTGGAGTACCTCGGCGTCGGCAACGAGGACACCATCACCGACACCTTCCGCGACCGGTTCGCCCGTATCCACGACGCTCTGCGCGGGCGGCACCCCGAGATCACCGTCGTCGGCACCCTCGGCCCGGCCACCTTCGGCGAGGACTGGGAGAAGGGCTGGGCGTTCGCCCGCGAACGGGACGTGCCGGTCGTGGACGAGCACGCCTACAAGTCGCCGCGCTGGCTGCTGGAGAACACCCGCCGCTTCGACGCCATGGACCGCGGCGGCCCGCACCTCTACATCGGTGAGTACGGCAGCTGGCGCAACAACGGCCGCAGCGCGATCGCCGAGGCGGCCTACATGAACGCCATGGAGCGCAACGGCGACGTCGTCCGGCTCGCCTCCTACGCGCCCCTCCTCGCGAAGCGCGACCACACCCAGTGGCTGCCCGACCTGATCTACTTCGACAACACCCACCTGTGGACCACGCTCAACTACCACGTCCAGCAGATGCATTCGGTCAACGCCGGGGACGCCGCCCTGCCGGTCACGGTCACCTCGGCGCCCCGGTTGTCCGAAGCCCCGCGGCGCGAGCACCACGAGATCCGCCTCGGCACCGGCCACGAGACCCGCGCCGACTTCACCGACCTGTGCGTCGACGGCGAGCCCGTGCCCGACGGCGAGCGGTGGGAGGGGCCCGGCGGAGCGTCGTACACCTTCTCCGTGCGCGCCCGGAAGACGGACGGCGTCGAGGGGTTCGTCCTCGACTTCACCGGCGGGGCGACCGACCGGAACTACCGGTGGCTGCTCGGCGGTTGGGAGAACCGGCAGACCTGGCTCCAGCGCGTGGACGACGAGGTGCCGGACGACCTCACCGACCGGCTGACCGGGGGAGTGGAGACCGGCCGCCGGTACGAGCTGCGGGTCGAGGTAGACGGGGAGCGGGTGCGCTGCTTCCGGGACGGCGAGCTGGTCCACGACGTCGAGGACGTCCGGCCCGAGCCCGAGGTCTTCGCCGTCTCGGCCGTCCGGGACAGCGCCGCCGGGGACGTGATCGTCAAGATCGCCAACGCCACGGCCGAACCGGTCCGGGCGCGCCTCGCGGGCGTACGGGGTGACCTCGACCGTACGACCCTCACCGTCGCCCCGGAGGCCACCAGCCGCTTCGAGCCCGCGCCCGCCGCACCCGTCCGGGACCTGCTGACGGGGACGGAGTGCGAGATCCCGGCGCACTCCTTCACCGTCCTGCGCACCCGGGGCGGGGAATAGCATGCCGGTGGGGTCAAGGACCGCAGACCAGGGGTGAGAGTGGCAACGATCCAGGACGTGGCGAAGGCGGCCGGCGTCTCACCGATGACCGTCTCCAACGTCATCAACGGCCATCCGAACGTGCGCGGGTCGACGCGCGAGAAGGTCCTCAAGGCGATGGACCGGCTCGACTACCGGGTCAACGTGGCCGCCCGCAACCTGCGCAAGGGCCGCACCGGGACCATCGGGCTCGCCGTCCCCGACGTGGACAGCGCCTACTACGGACGGCTCGCCGCCACCATCATCGCCGCGGCCGAGCGGCGGGACCTGCGGGTGAGCATCGAGCAGACCGCCTCCCGGGAGAACGAGCTGGACGCGCTCTCCCTCTCCCGCAACCGGCTCTACGACGGGCTCATCCTCAGCGCCGCGGGCATGGGCCAGGCCGACGCGGAACGGCTCCGGGTCGACCACCCGGTGGTCATCCTCGGCGACCGCATCTTCGGCGGGCCCGTGGACCACGTGGCGATGCCCAACTTCGAGGCCGCGCGGGCGGCGACCGGCCATCTGATCGAGCGCGGGTGCCGGCGCGTCGCCATCCTCTGCGGGGCCGTCGAGGAGGTGGACACCTCCAGTCTCCGCATCGCCGGTTACCGGCGGGCGCTGGAGGAGGCCGGCCTGCCCGCGGACCCCGCGCTGGTCCAGCTGGTGGAGGGGCTCGGCATGCCCGAGGGCGCCGGACGCGCCCGGGAGATGGTGCGCGCCGGGCTCGACTTCGACGGGGTGTTCTGCGTGACCGACGCCCTGGCCATGGGCGTACTGCGGGGGCTGGCCGACGTCGGCACCCGCGTGCCCGAGCAGGTGAAGGTGATCGGCTTCGACAACGTCACCGAGAGCGCCTACCTCATCCCCTCCCTGTCCACCGTCGACCCGGACCACGACGGCATGGCCGAACGCGCCGTCGACCTCCTGATCCGGCGCATCGAACAGACCGAGCCGCCGTCCCGGCACCAGGACGTCGTCGGCGACTTCTCGCTGGTGATCCGGGAGTCGACGGGCGGCTGACCGCCGTAAAGGACCAGTTGACCGCCGTAAGGGACCGGCTGACCGCCGTAAGGGACCGGCTGACCGCCGTAAGGGACCGGCTGACCGCCGTAAGGGACCGGCTGACCGCCGTAAGACATCGTTTGGAGCCTGCCGCGTGAACGCGCCCCTCTTCCGCGACCCCGTGTACGACGGGGCCGCCGACCCCGTCGCCGTCTGGAACCACCAGGCCGGCGAGTGGTGGCTCGTCTACACCAACCGGCGTACGACGGCCCCCGGCCCCGGTGTCGCCTGGGTGCACGGCACCGACCTGGGCGTGGCCTTGTCCGGGGACGGCGGCCGGAGCTGGACCTACCGGGGCACCCTCACCGGACTGGAGACCGAGTGGGGCCGGAACACATTCTGGGCGCCGGAGATCATCACGCATGAGGGGCTGCACCACATGTACGTCAGCCACATCCCCGGCGTACCGGACTCCTGGAGCGGCCCCGCCCGCATCCGCCACTACACCAGCCCGGACCTGCTCTCCTGGACCCACCACGGCACCCTGGACCTCGATTCGGAGCGGGTCATCGACGCATGTGTGTTCCCGCTACCTGGCGGGGGCTGGCGTATGTGGTTCAAGGACGAGCAGCGCGGCTCCCTCACCTATGCGGCCGACAGCCCCGACCTGTACGCATGGCGGACCATTGGACGGGCGGTCGGCCACCGCCCGCACGAGGGCCCCAATGTCTTCGCCCTCGGCGGCCACTACTGGATGCTCGTCGACGAGTGGCGCGGTCAGGGAGTCCTGCGCTCCGACGACCTGACCACCTGGGAGCACCAGGGGCTCATCCTCGACAAGCCCGGCAGCCGCCCCGACGACGGGGTGATCGGGCAGCACGCCGACGTGGTGGTGCAGGGCGACACGGCGTACGTCTTCTACTTCACCCACCCCGGCCGCACCGACACCGAGGACGACGGCACCCACGCCACCCGCCGCTCCTCCCTCCAGGTCGCGGCCGCCCGGGTCGTCGACGGACGGCTGCACTGCGACCGGGACGAGCCGTTCGTCCTCCAACTGGCCCCCGGGGAGCGGTGATCCGCCGTCGTCAGCCCGTCGCGTCCTGGGCGCACCGGAAGCCCGCGTGCCCGCTGGAGCTGTCCGGGGTGTTGGCGCTGCGGGCAGCCACCCGGTAGCGGTTGCAGTAGGAGGCGTGGCACATGTGGGAGCCGCCCCGGATGACCCGGTCGGTGCCGGTCGGGGGACCGGCCGGGTTGGTCGTCGTACGGCGCCCGTGGTCCGTGGACCACCAGTCGGCGCACCACTCCCACACGTTGCCCGACATGTTGTAGAGGCCGTACCCGTTGGGCTCGAAGGCGTCCACGGGGGCGGTGCCGCGGTGGCCGTCGGCGGCGGTGTTCTTCGTCGGGAACGTGCCACGGAAGATGTTGCAGCGGAACGTGCCGCCGGGGTCGAGGTCGTCGCCCCACGGATAGCGCCGCTGCTCCAGCCCGCCGCGGGCCGCGTACTCCCACTCCGCCTCGGTCTGTAGCCGCTTGCCCGCCCAGCGGGCGTACGCGGCCGCGTCGTGCCAGGAGACATGGACCACCGGATGGTCCCCCCGCTCCGCCACCGAACTCCCGGGTCCCTCCGGGCTGTTCCAGGCGGCCCCCGCCATCCCGCACCACCAGGGCGTGCGCTCGGGGCGCGGGGCACCGCGCCGCAGCGCGCCGGGCAGGAAGGCGGCGAAGACGTACGACCATCCCAGGCGCTCGGCGTCCGTGACGTACCCGGTGTCCTCGACGAACGCGCCGTACTGGTCGTTGCTCACGGCGCAGACGTCGATCCGGAACGGGTCGAGCCGCACCCGGCGCACCGGGCCCTCGCCGTCCGCGGCGAAGCCCTCACTGTCCTCGGCGCCCATCAGGAACTCACCGCCGGCCAGGAGCACCGATCCGTCGCTCCCGCGCCCGGACCCGGTTCGCGGGGCGGAACCGGTCGGCACCCTCCGCGGAGGCGGACCGGCCGTCCCGCCGGTGGACGGCATGCAGCAGGCGGACGGCGGGACAGGCTCGTCGGACATGTCCGGTGGGCTCCTTCGTGGGCTCTTCGCGGTCAGGACAGGGCCTGGGCCCGTCGGTGGTCCAGTTCGCGCTGGGCGCGCTCGACGTCCGGACCGTAGGTGCGGTACATCAGCGTCAGGAACAGCGCGTTGACCACCATCAGGACGACCAGCACCCACAGGAAGGTCGTCCGCAGCCCGACGGCCTCCCCAAGGTAACCGGCGCCCAGTCCGAAGATCGCCCAGGCGATCGCCTCGAAGACCGAGACGTAGAGGGTGAAGGCGGGGGCGCGCAGCTCCGGCGGGACCACCGCCATCAGCATCGGCCGGTTGACACCGGGGTTCACGCCCTGGGCCAGGCCCATGAGCCCGAAGAAGAGCGCGTACGCGCCGATCACACCGTACGAGAACTGGGTGCCGAGGAACGCCACGGCGGCGAAGGCCAGTTGGGCCGCCTGGAGGACCGCGGGCAGGCCGTGGCGGGGGCTGCGCCGGGCCGCCCAGTCGGCGACCAGACCGCCCAGCAGGGTGCCGGCGAAGTAGCCGATGCCGTACGGCATGAGGACGACGGTCGCCTTCTGGGTGCTGAAGCCGTACACGTCGACGAGGAAGACGACGGCGAACGACGCCACCAGCAGATGCCCCGACAGCAGCCGCGAGACCAGCAGGACCACAAGGCTGCGGATTCGCAGCAGGGCCGTCAGCTGCGCACAGGTGACCCGGGACAGGCCGGCGCGGGCCACCGCGCCGAGGTCGGCCAGCTGCGGTTCGGACGCCCCGCGGCCGGGGTCGCGCAGGGTGCGCCACAGCACCAGGCCGAACAGGACGTTGAAGACGCCGATGTCCCACAGGCCCAAGCGCCAGCCGTCCCGTACGCCCGCGAGCTGGCCGATCAGCGGGCCCAGCAGGGAGGTCGACAGGGCGATGACCCCGTAGAGCATGCCGACCGCGCGGCCCCGGGACGGGCCGTCGAACAGGTCGCCGACGAGGGCGTTGACCAGGGGCGGGGCGCCGGCGTACCCGGCGGCGAGGATCGTCGCGCAGACCAGGAACTGGGTGAAGTTCTGGGCGAAGCCCGCGGCGATGCCCCACACGCCCCACAGGCCGGTGCAGACCACCAGGACACCCTTGCGGGACCAGCGCTGTGCGGCCCACACCCACAGCGGGGCGCTGAACACGCCGACCAGCTTGCCCGCCGCGGTGAGGACGCCCAGGGCGCCGAGGGAGAGCCCGAGCGCCTGCCGGATCACCGGGAACAGGCCCGAAACGACCCCGGACTCGGTGTTGTCGACCATCATGGTGCCGCCCAGCAGGCCCAGCTGCCGCCAGCGGCCGGGCACCTTCGCCGCGGCCTTCCCGGCGGTTCTGGTCGGATCCTCTATAAGCTCGGGCATGACGCCGCCCCTTTCTTCGCATCGTTTCTTCGCGGGAGCCGTGCAGGGTGGGGATGGTGTGGGCCGGTGACGGGGCGGCCACCCCGTCACCGGCATTGGCCTCGGCCTTGGTGGGCCGTACGGCTCAGAGTTCGGCGAGTTCCTCGGCGACCGTCCGCAGCGCGGTGACCGGGACCTGTCCGCGGGCCAGGCCCGCCACGTCGATCAGCGAGGTGCCGCTCAGGAGCTGGAGGAGCTCCGAGTCGAGCAGGCCCGGCAGATGGCGGCGCAGCACCTCGCCGGCCGCCGGGTCGTCGATCAGGGTCCGCAGCGGGGTGCGCACCGACAGCCGTCCCTCGGGGAGTTCCTCGGGACGCGGCAGGGGTTCGGCCGCCTCGGCGGCCAGGTCGCGCTGGGCGCGGACCAGCAGATGGGCGGCGGTCACCGGGCCCTCGGCGGGGAGCCCCAGGCGCTCGAACTGGCTCCGGGGAGCGTCGGCCGCCCGCATCGCCGCCGCCAGCAGTCCCGCCATGCGCAGTTCGGCCTCGTCGTCCACCAACGGCGCTTCCTGGGTGGGGTCGTTGGCCAGGTCGAAGAGCAACGTGCCGTGCAGATAGGGGTTGATGAAGCTGCGGCCGCGTGTGCGCAGCGTCGGCACGCCCTTGGTGAAGGTGAACGGCTCGGCCAGTTCCACGTCCACGAGTTCGGCCGGGGTGAAGCGGCCGCGCATATGGGTGGGCATCAACGTGTGCTCGTACAAAGGGGAGTTGTCGACGGAGACCGGGGCGCGCATGTAGACGTACCGGCCGTCGGTGACGTTGACATGGCCGCCGTGGATCCCGAACAGGCCCGCCTCGCGCACCGGTTCACCCGTGGCGACGGGCAGCGGGACGCCCTGCATGTCGGCGGGCCGGTCCACGCCGAAGAACTCCAGAAGGGTGGGGGCCAGGTCGACGGTCTGCACGAGCGCGTCCCGGCGCTCGCCCGCGGCCCCGGGATGCCGCGGATCCCAGACGAAGAGCGGCAGATGGACCAGCTCGTTGTACCAGGGCTGGACCGACTTGGCCCACCAGCCCTTCTCACCGAGCAGGAAGCCGTGGTCGGTGTTGACGATCAGCAGGGTGTCGTCCCACAGGTCCAGCTCGTCCATGGCGTCCAGGACCCGGCCCAGGGAGTGGTCGCACATCGACAGCAGCGCCGCGTACTCGTAACGGGCGTGCGCCACCTGGTCGTCGGTCTCCGTCACGCGCTTGTAGTCGGGCCAGTCGAAGTGCGGGCCGTCGTAGTCGTGCGGGTACAGGTCCTTGTAGTGCTGGTGGGAGAAGAACGGCTCGTGCGGGTCGAAGGTCTCGATCTGGACGAACCAGCGGTCCGCATCCCTGTTGGTGCGCACGAACTCCAGACCGGCGTCGAAGGTCAGCGTCTGCGGGTGCTTCGCCTCGGTGTCCAGGTACTGGCGGTTGACCCAGTCCTGCCGGTACAGCGGGGGCCGCACCTTCTTGACGTCCTCGGGGACGACCGGGTCGGCGACCTGGCCCTTCCAAGGGTCGCCCTCCTGCCCGCGGAAGAACTCCCAGGTGGAGTACCGGCCGTGGTAGGTGGCGCCGCCGTCCTCCCAGTAGTGCGGGTGGTCGCTGGCCAGGTGGGTGTGCACGCCGTGCTGCTTGAGCAGTTCTGGCATCGAGTCGTCGAACGGCTCCAGCGGGCCCCAGCTGCGGTGCAGGAAGTTGTGGCGGCCGGTGTGGATCTCCCGGCGGGCCGGCATACAGGGCAGCGAACCGGCGTACGCGCTGTCGAAGACGGCCGTGCGCTCGGCGAGCCGGGCGAAGTTCGGGGCGTGGGTCCAGTCACCTCCGTAGGGCGGCAGCATATGGCGGTTGAGGCTGTCGAACATCACCATGATCGCCTTCACCGGGCGGTCCCCTCCTTCTGCTCGGCCTGCTCGGTCTGTCCTTCGTCTTCGGCGTCGTCCAGTCGGTGCAGCATCCGTTCCAGCCACGCCACCCAGGTGTCGACGGCGGCCGCGCCGTAGTGGTGGAGTTCGTCGGCGATCTCGCGGGCCAGCTCCTGGTCCAGTTCGGGGATCGGGTCCACGAAGCGGAGCGAGCGGTCGCGATGGCGGTTGCGGGCGATCTGGGCGTACCGGTAGTCCAGTTCGGTGCGGATCAGACGGACCGCGGCCCGGCGGTCGAGCGGGACGGCGAAGGAGAACCGCGTCACGAAGTCCGGGTCCTGGAACCGGCTCGGCGGGTCGTAGGGGGAGCGCACCCACTCCAGCAGGGCGTCGTGCCCGAGCGGGGTCAGCCGGTACACCTTGGCGTCCGGGCGCTTCTCGCGCGGATCGACCTCGAACTCGATCCAGCCGTCGCTCTCCATGCGCCCGAGCAGCCGGTAGATCTGGCTGTGGTGCATCCGGGAGCGCAGGAACTGCCCTTCCTTCTCCACCCACTTGCCCAGGTCGAACCCGCTCAGCGGGCACCGGGCGAGCACGGCGAGCAGCACGAACTCGAACTTCACTACTCCGGCCTCCTCCCTATGTGCAGATGCACCTATGTGCTTTGTGTTGTAGGGCAGGAGGAGGGGGCGGTCAATGGGAACGGGCGGTACTTATTGCGGCGTTCACAACTCGGCCGGGCGGTCGAGGCGCGCTTCGGCGGGCCGATAGCCTGCTGCGTCATGACACGCGCCTGGAAACTGCCCGCCCTGCTTCTGTTCTGCGGCTCGGCTCTCGCCACCGGGCTCGCTCTCAGGGGGAGTTACGGCATGGCGGCCCTGCTTCTGCCGCTGTTCGCCCTGGTCGCGGCCGCGCACTCGCCGCTGGTCTTCGCACGGTCGATCGGCGCGGCGGAGGCTCGGGAGCGCAGCGCGGTCGACGGCCGGCCGGTCGTCTTCTGGCGGCCGGGATGCCAGTACTGTCTGCGTCTGCGCCTCCGGCTGGGCCGCGGGGCCCGCCGAGCGCACTGGGTCGACATCTGGCGTGATCCGGCGGGGGCGGCGCAGGTGCGGGCGGTCAACGACGGCAACGAGACCGTGCCGACGGTGGTCGTCGCGGGACAGGCCCACACCAATCCCGATCCGGCGTGGGTGCGGGGGCAGTTGCCCTCGCGGTGAGTCCCGTCAGACCACCGGGGGACTGGTCACCTCCAGCTCGAGTACGGCGGTCTCCGGCTCGTAGCGGGGCGCGTACCCGAGGAAGGTCCTGGCCTTCTCGATGGTGAGGCAGTGGCTGCGGTGCAGGCGCTCCCAGCCCGCCTCGGCGTGCTCCGGGGACGTGGTGCGGCGGAACCCCGCCCAGGTCACGGCTCCAGCGACGCGGCCCGCCCGAACCAGCCGGCCGCCGCGTGGGCGTAACCCCGGACGGTCAGCGCGGTCGGCGCGACGACGTTGAAGTCCTCGCCCGCCGCCAAGTCCCGGCGATCCATGGCCCGTTCGAAGGCATGGGCGACGTCGTCGGCGTGCACATGGTGCATCGACTCCACCCCGCTGCCCGGGATCCGCAGCGGCCGCCCGGCGGACAGCGTGGCCCGGACGACCGGGTCGAGGTTGCGCAGTGCAGCAGGTGGTCGACCTCGCCGCGGAGGCGTTCGACCAGCGTGGTCGCTGACTCCAGGGTGAAGCGGACGAGGTCGACGACGACGTCGGGGCGCAGCGAGGCCACCCGGTCGCCGAGGGTGCCCTCGCCGTCCTCCCGCTCCCGGTGTCCTGCTCAGGGCCCTCAGGAGAGTGTGACCTCGACCGGCAGTTTCTTGATGCCGTTGACGAAGTTCGAGCGGACCCGGGGGACTTCGCCGGTGAGGCGGATGTCGGCGATCCGCGGGAGCAGCTCCTCGAACATGATCCGGATCTCGGTGCGGGCCAGCAGGTTGCCCAGGCACAGGTGCGGGCTGCCCTTGCCGAAGGTGACATGGTCGTTGTGTTCCCGGGTGACGTCGAAGTCGTACGGGTTGCCGAAGACCTCCTCGTCCCGGTTGCCGGAGGCGTACCACATGACGACCTTGTCGCCCTCCCTGATCCGCTTGCCGCCCAGCTCCACGTCCCGGGTCGCGGTACGGCGGAAGTGGTAGATCGGGGAGGCCCAGCGCAGGAACTCCTCGACGGCGACCGGGATCAGGGACGGGTCGTCCTTCAACCGGGCGAGCTGCTCGGGGTGTTGGAGCAGGGCCAGCATGGAGTGCGTGATGGTGTGCCGGGTCGTCTCGTTGCCGGCCACGACGAGGAGCAGGAAGTAGTTGTCGAAGTCCTGCGCTGACAGCGGGACTCCGTCGCGCGGTACCGTGTTGACCAGCTTGGAGACCAGGTCGGTACCCTCACCGCCGCGCCGCTGCCGGGCCAACTCCCTCCCGTACGCGAAGACTTCGAGCGAGGCGGGCGAACGGAACGGCAGATCGCGGTACTTCTCGCTCTCGGTGCTCTCCAGCAGGACGTCCGCGTAGTCCGGGTCGGTGTTGCCGATGATCCGGTTGCCCCAGTCGATGAGCTGCTGGTTGTCCTCCGGCGGCACGTCCAGGAGACGGGCCAGGACGTTGATCGGGAAGTCGGCCGAGACCTCCTTGACGAAGTCGAAGCTGCCCTTGGCCAGCGCCGAGTCGAGGGTGCTCGCGGTCAGCCCGCGCAGGAAGTCGGCGTAGCTGTTGATGACACTCGCCCCGAACTGCCGCTGGAGCAGACTGCGCAGGGCGCGGTGCCGGACGCCGTCCAGCTCCAGGATGGAGGCGCGCTTCTTGATCTGGTCGTCGTCGACCTCCTCCAGATTGACGAACCTGGTGGAGGTGAAGGTCTCCGCGTCCCGGTCGACGGTGGCGATGTCGGCATGCCGGGTCACCGCCCAGAAGCCGGAGTTGGGCGCCTGTTCGGGCTGCCAGTGCACCGGGTCCTCGTGGCGCAGGGTGTGGAACATCCGCCAAGGGGTCACGCCGTCGGTGAAGTTGCCGAGGTCGGCGAGGTTCACGTCCGCGAGGGGCAGCGGCTCGGTGGTGGCGGGGGTCAGGATCTCGGTCATCGAAGGTTCCTCGGTGTCACAGGTGGTAGGCGTACTCGGTGAACTCCCAGTCGGTGACATGCCGCCCGAAGCGCTCGACCTCGTCCCGCTTGTAGGTGAGGAAGGAGGCGGTGAAGTCCTTGCCGAGCAGGTCGGTCAGGGCGGTGTCCGCCTCCAGCGCGTCCAGCGCGGCCGCGAGGCTCGTCGGCAGGACGGCGGAGCGGGCGGTGTCGTAGCCGTAGCCCTCCAGGGGCGCCGCGGGTTCCTCGCCGGCCCTCACACCGAGCAGGGCGGCGGCGACCGTGCCGGCGATCAGCAGGTACGGGTTGGCGCTGGCGTCCCCGAGCCGCAGTTCGAGCCGGGCGCCCGAACCGCGCTCCGGCGGGACGCGGACCATCGCACTGCGGTTGTCCAGCCCCCAGTCGACCAGCCAGGGCGCGAGGGTGTCCGGGCCGAAGCGTTTGTACGAGTTGACGGTCGGGTTGGCCAGCGCCGCGAGCGCCGGCGCGTGGGCGAGGATGCCGGCGAGGGCGTGCCGGGCGGTGGCCGACAGGCCGTGGCCGCCGGCGGGATCGTCGAAGGCGTTGCCGCCGTCGTCACCGAGGCAGGAGAAGTGCAGATGGAAGCCCGATCCGCCCGCGTCCCCGAACGGCTTGGCCATGAAGGTGGCGAGGTTGCCCTCCTGGCGGGCCAGTTCCTTGACGGCGGCCTTGAAGCGGAAGGCACGGTCGGCGGCGTCGAGGGCCTCGGAGTGCGTCAGGTTGATCTCGTACTGGCCGCCGTCGAACTCGTGGTTGCCGGTCACCACCCCGAGGCCCAGGTCCCGCAGTGAGCGCAGGGTGCGCAACAGGTGGTTGCCGGGGTCGGCGCGCAGGCCCGCGGTGTAGACGGCGCCGAGGGTCTCCGGCGAGCGGCGCCAGCCGGTGGACGTGCCGGGGGCGGGTTCCAGCAGGAAGTACTCCAGCTCGGGGCCGACGACCGGACGCAGGCCCTCCTCCGCGCAGCGGGCCAGCACCGTGCGCAGCAGGTCGCGCGGCGACTCGGCGGTCGGACCGCCGGTCGCGGGGTCGGTGACCTCGCCGAGACAGGCGGCGACCCCGGGCTCCCAGGGCAGCGTCATCAGCGTGCCGAGGTCCGGTCGTACGGCGATGTCGGGCAGCCCCGCGTCCAGACCGCCGCTGACCGGCACCACATCGCCCTGCGGGCTGGTGTGGTAGACGGCCTTGCAAAAGGCCAGACCGTGCGCGACGGCCGCGGGCAGATGGTCGAGCAGGACGTCGCGGGCGCGGTCGGTGCCGATCAGGTCGGGATACACGACGCGGACCACGTCGACGCCCTCGGCGGTGAGCCGTTCCATGTGCCGGCGGACGTCTGGGGTGTCGGATGCGCTCACCGGGGTCTCCTTGGACGGACGACGGATGGGGGTGAGGTAAGTCGTTTGAACCCGAACGGTATGGAGGGGAGCCCCGACTCGCAAGGGGGTGGTCCAAAAAATTTATCCACCTGGACAGGTATTGACCAGGGTCGGACGGCTTCCTATGTTGTTTGAAGCCAAACGAGTTGGGGGTGCGGTTCTCCGCACCCCTTTGGCCCCCGGGGCCCGGCCGTACCAGGGCCGGGCCCCTCCGCTCCGACGCCCGCACCCTCAGGAGGCACGCATGAAGGTCGTCGTCGACATGAACAAGTGCCAGGACCACGGCCAGTGCGTCTTCGCGGCCCCCGACGTCTTCTCCATGGGCGACGACGGCCACCTGCTGTACGTCGCCGACCCGGACGAGG
This sequence comes from Streptomyces sp. NPDC047072, assembly GCF_040643855.1. Taxonomy (NCBI): domain Bacteria; kingdom Bacillati; phylum Actinomycetota; class Actinomycetes; order Kitasatosporales; family Streptomycetaceae; genus Streptomyces; species Streptomyces sp. NPDC047072. The sequence goes on from NZ_JBEYVC010000038.1 coordinate 62,872, forward strand.
CCCTGCGCGACGAGGTCGAGGAAGCCGCCGACGTCTGTCCGCTCCAGGCCATCCGGATCGAGGACTGACATGAGCGGCCGCATCGTCATCGCCGGCGCCTCCCTGGGCGGCCTGCGCGCCGCCGAGCAACTGCGCGCGGCCGGCTGGACGGGCGCCGTCACGGTCGTCGGCGACGAGCCCCGCATGCCGTACAACCGCCCGCCCCTCTCCAAGGAGGTACTGGCCGGGAAGGCGCCCTTCGCCTCGCTCGCCTTCACCCTCAAGGCCTCCGCCGCCGACGTCGAATGGCGCCTCGGCGTCAAGGCCGTCTCCGCCCGGCTCGACGAGCGGACCGTCACGCTCGACGACGGCTCGTCACTGTCGTACGACGGTCTCGTCATCGCCACCGGGATGCGCCCCCGGCGCCTGCGCTGCCCCGGGCCGCTCGCCGGTCGGCACACGGTCCGGACCCTCGCGGACGCGCAGTCGCTGCGGGACGAACTGATCAGGCCCGGCGTCCGGGTGGTCGTGGTCGGCGCCGGCTTCATCGGCTGTGAGGTCGCCGCCACGGCGGTCGGGCTCGGGGTCCGTAACGTCACCGTCGTCGATCCGCTGCCGTTGCCCATGGTGGGACCACTCGGTGACCTGCTCGGCCGAGCCCTGCTGAAGCGGCACGAGGAGCGGGGCGTGCGGTTCGCGCTGGGCACGGGCGTCGCCGGGTTCGCCGGGGACGCGCGGGTCACCGGGGTCGTCCTCGGTGACGGCACCGTGCTGCCCGCCGACGTCGTCGTCGAGTCGGTCGGGTCGGTCGCCAACGTCGAGTGGCTGGACGGCAACGGGCTCGATCTGTCCGACGGGGTGCTGACGGATGGGCAGTTGCGGGTCGGAGGCCGTCCCGACGTCGTCGCGGTCGGCGATGTCGCCCGCTTTCCCAACGCCCGTTACGACTCTGTCGCGCGGCGGGTCGAGCACTGGTCGATGCCGACGGACACGGCCAAGCATGCGGCGCGGGTGCTGGTCGCCGAACTGAGCGGTGCCGGGGGTGAGTTGGACCCCTTCGCGCCCTTGCCCACGTTCTGGAGCGACCAGCACGAGTTCCGGGTGCAGTCGTTCGGGGCGCCCGCTCTCGGGCTCGACGACGTGCGGGTTCTGGACGTCGATCCCGAGGGTGACGTCCTCGTGGGGTACCACGCCCGGGGGCTGCTCGTCGGGGTCGTGGCGCTCGGTGGAGCCGCCGCCGCGCGGGGCGCCGCCCGGTATCGCGGCCAGTTGTTGAAGCAGCCCGCTCTCTCTGTCTAAGGAACTCCCGCCATGTCCACTGTTCGTGGTTACTTCCCTCCCAGGACGGCGACCGGTGCGTCGTCGCTGATACCTGCGCCGCCGTGGCGGTATTCGGGGGATCTGCTCACCGTCGAGTACCGCACGGATCCCTCGCGGGTGCGTGAACTGCTGCCTGCGCCCTTGGAGTTGGCCGACGAGGATCCCGGTGCGGTTGCCTTGATCTGGGCCGACTGGCAGTCGTGCTCGGGGTCGGGGTCGGAGTTGCTGGATCCGGTGCGGGCTCAGTACAAGGAGGCGTTCGCCGTCGTTCGGTGCAAGTACCGGGGGCGGACGTATTCGCGGTGCGTCTTCATCTGGGTCGACAAGGACTTCGCGATCGCTCGTGGGTGGCATCAGGGGTATCCGAAGAAGCTCGGGTCGATTCATCAGACGCGGCCGCATCCCTTCGGGCCCGCTCCGCGGATCTCGGCCGGGGCTCGTTTTGGGGCGACGCTTGCGGCGGCCGACCGGCGGTTGGCGCAGGTTGTGGTCACGCTGCGGGAGCCGGCGGAGAGCAATGGGTTTGTGAATGGGCATCCCATGGCTCATCACCGGTGGCTGCCGTCCATTGAGAAGGGGAAGGGGCTGGCGCTGGATGAGCTGATCTCGTCGGGGGCGGCGTCCTTCGAGGGTGGCCAACCGTGGGTCGGGGATGCCGAGTTGGAGCTTTTTGAGGCGCCGACTGAGGAGTTGGCTCGGTTGGAGATTCGTGAACCGATCGCCGCGTATTACCGGCAGGTCGGGGTGGTTTGGGACGGCGGGGAGTTGCTGGAGTCCGGGGGGACTGGCGAATGAGGTCGTCGTTCGTGTGCGGGTTGTTCGTGGCTGGTCGCGCAGTTCCCCGCGCCCCTGGGTGGGTTGTCGTTCTCTCGTTCGATAGGAGCCGTTCCTGTGGCTGACAAAATCATTGTTGCTGGGGTGTCCGTCGACGTCCGACACTGGATCGGCGGTGAACGGGTCGCATCCGCCGAGGCGTTCGCGGACCTGTCGCCGATCGACGGAAGCGTGATCGGTGAAATCTCCCGCGGTACCCCGACGGAGGCCGCCGCCGCCGTTGCTGCCGCCAAAGCCGCCTTTCCCTCCTGGGCCGCCACCTCCCGTGCCGAGCGTGCCCGGATTCTCCATGCCATCGCCGATGGGGTCGAGAAGCGGATCGAAGAGCTCGCCATCGTCGAGACCACCGACAACGGGGCCCTGTTGCGGTCGCATCGGCGTGGGGTCATGCCCCGTGTCGCGCACAACTTCCGTTTCTTCGCTGACTGGTTGCTGAAGCTGGAGCACGAGGACTTCGAGACGCGTGGGCATTCCAACCACGTCAGCTGGGACCCGGCCGGGCCCTGCGTGCTGATCACGCCCTGGAACGCGCCCCTGATGCTGGCCACCTGGAAGGTCGCGCCCGCGCTCGCCGCCGGTGACACCGTCGTGCTCAAGCCCGCCGAGTGGTCGCCGCTCACCGCGTCCCTGCTCGCCGACATCGCCGCCGAGGCCGGGCTGCCGGCCGGTGTGCTGAACGTGGTGCAGGGGTACGGGTCCGAGATCGGTGACGCCCTCACCTCGGACCCGGACGTGCGGCGGATCAGCTTCACCGGGTCCGTGCCGACCGCCCGCCGGATCGCGGCCTCCGCCGCCGCCAATCTGACCCCGCTCAGTCTCGAACTCGGCGGCAAATCACCCCTGTTGGTGTTCGCCGACGCCGATCTCGATCTCGCCGTGGACCTCGCGGTGGAGCAGTACGACAACGCCGGGCAGGTGTGTCTGGCCGCGACCCGGATCCTCGTGGAGGACGGCGTGGCCGAGGAATTCACGCAGCGCTTTGTCGACAAGGTGACCAACCTTGCGCAAGGGGACCCCCGCGACGAAACCACCGACATCGGCCCCAACATCCACCCCCGGCAGCTGGAGATGATCGACGGGTTCGTGCAGCGGGCCGTCGCGGCCGGGGCGCGGGTGGTGATCGGCGGCCACCGCAAGGACGGGCAGTTTTACGCGCCGACCCTGCTCACTGAGGTCGCACAGGACTCCGAGATCGTCCAGGAGGAGGTCTTCGGACCGGTCCTGACCCTCCAGACCTTCGCCACCGAGGAAGAGGCCGTACGGCTCGCCAACGACACCCGCTTCGGGCTGGCCGCCACTCTCGCCACCGGCTCACGCGAGCGCGCCGAACGTGTCGCCGACCAGCTCGTCGCCGGGACCGTCTGGGTCAACTGCTTCTTCGTACGGGACCTCCAGGCACCCTTCGGCGGCTCCCGCCACTCCGGGGTCGGGCGCGAGGGCGGCACCTGGAGCTTCGACTTCTACTGCGACCTGAAGAACACCGTCACCGCACCGAAGGGCTTCAAGGACCATGGGTGAGATCGTCGGGGCGGGACTGCTCGCCCACGTCCCCACCATCGTGCTGCCGGAGGCCGAGCGGCTCGAACTCAACGAGGGCAAGGAGATCACTCTCGTCACCGGACTCCAGCGGCTCCGCGAGGACGTCTTCGAGCGTGGCGACTACGACACCGTCGTCGTCCTCGACTCGCACTGGGCCACCACCGTCGAGTTCGTCGTCGCCGCCCAGGAGCGGCGGGCGGGGCTGTTCACCTCCGAGGAGCTGCCGCGGGGGATGTGCCGGATGCCGTACGACTTCCCCGGCGACCCCGAACTCGCCCGCAATGTCGAGAAGTTCGCCGACAAGCACGGCACCTGGATCACCGCGATCGAGGATGCCTACCTGCCGATCTACTACGCCACCATCAACCTCTGGAAGTTCCTCGGGGAAGGGCTGCCGGAGAAGCGCTGGGTGACCATCGGGGTCTGCCAGACCGGTGACATGGAGGACCATCTGCGGCTCGGGCGGGCGCTCGCCGACGGCATCGCCGCCACACCGGGGCGGCGGGTGCTGCTGATCGCCTCGGGCGCCCTCTCGCACACCTTCTGGCCGCTGCGGGAACTGCGCGACCACGAGGCGAGCGACCCGGTGCACATCCGGACGCCCGAGGCGCGTGCGGCGGACCACGAGCGCATCGCCTGGTTCAAGGAGGGCCGGCACGACAAGGTCATCGACACCATGGACCAGTTCTGGAAGGTCAAGCCGGAGGCGAGGTTCTTCCACTACCTGATGATGGCCGGCGCCCTGGGCGAGCAGGCGTGTGTCGCCAAGGGGCGCCAGTACGGGGAGTACGAGAACTCCGTCGGCACCGGCCAGGTCCACCTCTGGTTCGACCGTCCGTCCGGCGGCTGGACCGGCACCGGTCTGCCCGCCCCGCGTACCCCGCACAGTCGCGTCTGAGGAGCCTCGACATGCCCGAATTCCGCCGCATTCTCCTCGACGGCGCCGCCGTCCAGGTCACCGTCGACGGGGACGAACTCGTCGCCGGGGACGGCCGCCGCGTCAAGACCGAGGAGGCGCACCATCTGCCCCCGGTGGTGCCCTCCAAGGTGATCGCCGTGCACCTCAACCACCGCAGCCGTGTCGACGAGTTCGGGATCCAACTCCCGGACACACCCACCTACTTCCACAAGCCGACCTCCGCCCTCAACTCCCACCAGGGCGCGATCGTCCGGCCCGAGGGCTGCAAGTGGCTGAACTACGAGGGCGAGGTCGCGATCGTCATCGGGCGGACCGCGCGGAACATCTCCCCCGAGGAAGCAGGGGAGTTCATCGCCGGCTACACCATCGCCAACGACTACGGCCTGCACGACTTCCGTGACACCGACGCCGGTTCGATGCTCCGCGTCAAGGGCTCCGACACCCTGTGCCCGCTCGGCCCGGGGCTCGTCACCGACTGGGACTTCCACGGCAAGAGCCTGAGGACGTACGTCAACGGCCGGGTCGTACAGGAGGGTTCGACCGACGAGATGCAGTGGGACATGCACTACCTCGTCGCCGACATCGCCCGGACGATCACCCTGTACCCGGGCGACGTCCTGCTCTCCGGCACCCCGGCCAACTCCCGGCCGGTGCAGCCCGGTGACGTCGTCGAGGTGGAGGTCGAGGGCCTGGGCCGGCTGACCAACCACGTCGTCACCGGACCGACCCCGATCCGCGCCGACGTCGGCGCCCAGCCCACCGAGTCCGAGGAGGTGCTGTCCACGGCACTCGGCGGCGACTGGGAGTTCCGCGGCATCCGCCCACCGAAGCGCTGATGCCCCGCACGCGAGCCGAGGTCGGACGGAGAACGGGACCCGGAGGCGCGGCGGGTAGGGTCGCTGCCGTGACCGAATCCGCCGAGACTCCCGAGGGCCGCAAGCCGCGCCGGCGCATGAACTACGGGGAGGGCCGCGAGGCCCTGCTCAACGCCGCGGTGCGGGTCGTGGCCCGGGGCGGACTGCGCAGGCTCACCTACCGGGCCGTAGCGGAGGAGGCGGGCACCACCCATGGCCTCGTCGTCCACCACTTCGGTTCGCGCGACGCCCTGATCGAGGAGGCGCTCGCGCACGCGATCCGCACCTCGCTGGACACCAGCGCGCTCGAACCGGGCACCGGCGAGGTCGCGGACTTCTCGGCCGGGCTCTCCGACATGGTCACCGCCGACCCGGACATCCAGGTCTTCCAGTACGAGCTGCTCCTGGAGGCCCGGCGCCGCCCCGAACTCCTGCCCCACCTGCGCGGGCTCTACGACGAGTACTTCGACGCCACCCACCGCGAACTCGCCCGTATGCTGCCCGGGCGGGCCGACCGCCCGCTGACCCGGCTGGTCTTCGCCGCCCTCGACGGTCTGGTCCTGCACCAGCTGGTCTTCGGCGGCCCCGAGACCACCGACGCCGCGGTCGAGGAACTGCGTACCCTGCTGCGGCTGCTCACGGCCGAGGAGAAGGGGGATCGGGAGTCGTCCGGCTGACGCCGACCCGCTCCTCCCGAGGCCCTGGACATCCGACGTCCGGGCCTCGCCCATTTCCTGCCGCGGAACCCTTGCCAAACGGATAGTTCCAGCCCACTATGAGGCAACTCGTTTGGCCTGAAACGAAATCCTCTTCCCTCCAGGCAGGTGATCCGAGTGGACAGTCAGACGGCGGTCGGAACCCAGACCGCGCCCGACGCCCCCACCGCAGGCAAGCTCAAGCCCAACTCCCTCGGCGTTCTGGGCATCCTCTTCTTCGTCCTCTCCGCCCAGGCCCCGCTGACCGGCGTCGCGGGCGCCGTTCCCATCGCCGTGGCCATCGGCAACGGCGCGGGCGCCCCGGCCGCCTATGTCGCGGCCGGTGTGATCACCCTGCTCTTCTCGGTCGGGTTCGTGGCCATGGGCCGGCACGTCGTGGACGCCGGCGCCTTCTACACGTACATCGGAAAAGGCCTCGGCCGCCCGCTCGGCACCGGCAGCGCGGGCATCGCGCTGTTCGCCTACTGCGCGATCCAGGCCGCCATGTACGGCCTGTACGGCGCGACCGTGAGCGGACTGTTCGCGCACTACACCGGCGCGGACGTGCCCTGGTGGCTCTGCGCGCTGGTCACCATGGCGATCGTCCAGGTGCTCGGCTCCGCGGGCATCGAGATGGGCGCCAAGGTGCTGGCCGTCTTCGTCCTCGCCGAGTTCAGCATCCTGAGCGTCTTCGCGCTGGTCACCCTCTTCAAGGGCGGCGGACCGGAGGGGCTGGGCCTCGCCCAGTCGTTCTCGCCGAGCGAGGCCCTCCAGGGCGCACCGGGCGTCGCGCTGATGTTCGCCGTCGCCTCGATGGTCGGCTTCGAGGCCACCGCGATCTACGGCGAGGAGGCGCGCGAACCGCGCAAGACCGTCCCCCGGGCCACCTACCTGGCCGTCGCCTTCGTCACCGGCTTCTTCGGCTTCGCGTCCTGGATGCTCATCTCGTCCTACGGCGCCTCGAAAGCCCCCGCGGCCGCGGGCAAGGCGCTGGAGAGCGGCGACTCGACCGGCTTCGTGTTCGCCCCCATCGCCGACCTCTTCGGCACCTGGGTCAACGACGTCCTGCCGATCCTGCTGGCGACCTCCCTCTTCGCCGGCATCCTCGCCTTCCACAACTCCGCCAACCGCTACCTGTTCTCGCTCAGCCGGGACGGGCTGCTGCCCGGCCGGCTGTCGTCGATCAACCGCCGCCACTCGCCGGGTGTGGCGGGCTGGGTCCAGACCGCGATCGCCGTCCTGCTGGTGATCCCGTTCGCGCTGGCCGGCAAGGACCCCGTGCTCACCTTGTTCTCCTGGGGCAGCGGGGTCGCCGTCCTCGGGATCATGCTGCTCTACCTGCTGACCTCCCTCTCCGTGATCGTCTTCTTCCGCCGCGAGCGTCTCGACACCCGGCCGTGGAACACGCTGATCGCCCCGGCCGTGGGCGCGCTCGGCATCGCCGGGGCGATCTGGCTGATCGTGGAGAACTTCACCACGCTCATCGGCGGGGAGCGGAGCACCGCCGTATGGCTGGAGATCACGGTCCCGGCCGTCCTGGTCCTGGGGATCGTGGCGGCCCGCCTCACCCGCGACAGGGTCGCCGGCTGAGGGACCCGCCCGCCACCCGGTCGAGGAAGGCGTCGACCAGGCGGCGGGCGTTCGCCCCGGCCACCGGCTCCATGGCCCGGCTCCGGTCGAGCAGCTCGCCGGGATCGATGCCCTGCCGTACGCACTGCTCGGCGCCCCCGGCCGCTAGCCAGCCGCCCACCATCCCGGTGGTGATCTCCGGATGGAACTGCACCCCGAGGCTCCGCCCGACCCGGAACGCCTGCGCGCACACCGCGTTGCGGGCCACTTCGACGGCGTCCGGCGGGAGCAGACAGTGGTCGTAGTGCCACTGGAACCAGGGGCCGGGTCCCACCAGGGAGGGATCGTCCGTGTCGACCTCGACCCAGCCGATCTCGGGCCGCGGCGCGGGCTCTACCGAGCCGCCGAGGGCGGTGGTCAGCGCCTGCGCGCCGAAGCAGACGCCCAGGACCGGGACGCCCAGGTGGTGGGCCTTGCGCAGCAACGCCAGCTCGCCGCCCATCCAGGAGCCGACGGCTGACTCGTCGTACACCGACCAGGGCGCGCCGAGCGAGACGACCAGGTCCCAGTCGGCCGCGTCGGGGAAGTCGAAGGTCACGTCCGGCGTCCGGTGGCGGTCCTCCGGTACGACGGTCAGGACCGTGAGGTCGTAACCGCGCTCCACGAGCCGGGCGCCGACCAGGCCCGGCTCCGTCATGTGGTCGTGCTGGACGACGAGTGCGCGCACAGTGGTCCTCCCCTCCCGGAATCCGCCCTTGTGGCGGCTCTCCGGTCACCATATCGTTTGGATTCAAATAATATCTCCGGAGGTCCCCATGCTGGACGTCACCCACGAGGAGTGGCAGCGCCGCGCCAAGTCCCTAGCCGCACCCCGCCCGGGATCATGAACGGGGAGAAGTCGGGGATCGTCCACTGGCCCGCCAGGGCTCCGGTGAAGCCGACCGTGCCGTGGCGGCG
>NZ_JBEYVC010000039.1:0-69929 GCF_040643855.1 Streptomyces sp. NPDC047072
CCTTCCACGCGGCGGTGTTGGGACACCGCCGCCCGGCCCCTGGGCCTACGTCAGCCGCCGACCTGCTGGTTGTAGCCGTCCACGATGTTCTGCAGGGCCTTGTCGGCCGACTGCTGGCCGTTGATCGCCTTGCCGAGCTCCGTCTTGGTCGGGTCCTCGGTCAGGCTCTTGCCCTTCAGCACCCAGGCGGTCTGCGCGCCGTTGAAGTAGCCGGAGATCGGGGCGTAGAGCGGGATCTCCTGGTTGTAGAGCTTGAACGCCGCCTGCGCCGCCTCGGACTTGAAGGGGTACGTCGGGTTCAGACCGCTCTCGACCGGCAGGAAGCCGGACGCCTCGCACAGCGCCTGGTAGTGGGCCGGCTCGTACAGCCAGGACAGGAACTTCGTCGCGGCGGTGGCCGCGTCGCTGTTGTTGTTGAAGCCCACGACCATGCCGCCGCTGTTGACGTCACTGGCCTGCACCGGCTGGGCCGGGGTCGGGACGCTCGCCCACTCGAACTTCTTGATGCTGTCCGCGAAGGCGGGCACCTGCCACACGCCGGACCAGTAGGCGACGACGTCACCGCTCTGGAACATGGCGGACGGGTCGGCGCCGGACGTCCACACCGACTTCGGCATGGTCTTGTCGTCGTTCCAGCCGACGAAGGTGTTCACGGCCTTCTTGGTCGCCGCGTCCACCGAGAACTTGCCGGAGGAGTCCGCGTGGACGTACTGGCCGCCCATCTCGTACACCATGGCGCGCAGTCGCGACGGCGACTGGTCGAAGGTCAGGGAGTACTTGGCGCCGGTCTTCTCGCGGACCTTGTTGGCCGCGGCGATGAAGTCGGTCCAGGTCCAGGTCTTCGCCGGGTCGGTCGGGAAGGAGACACCGGCCTTCTCGAAGAGCGACTTGTTGATGAACAGGCCGGAGGCGGTGACGTCCGAGGGGATCGCCAGCACCTTCCCGGACGAGTCCTTCGCGATGAAGTTCGCGTTGATGTTGTTGCTCTTCTTGTTGGCGATGGACTTGAGGTCGATCAGCTTGTTCGACCAGATCGGGTCCAGCGCCGGCACGGCCGCGGCGTCGGGCAGGGAGTTGGCCTGCGCGGCGTTGTGCAGCTTCGTGGTGTAGCCGTCGTAGGGGATGTTGACGAGCTTGAGGTTGACGCCGGTTTCCTTCTTGTACTGCGCCACCATCTTCTTCCAGCCCGCATCCTGCCCCGGAACCGTGGAGATCCAGAACGTCAGCGACTTGGAGGTACCGCCGGAGCCGGAGTCCCCTCCACAGGCGGTGAGCAGCAGGGCTCCTGCCGAGACAGCGGCAGCGAGGGGAACCATGCGGCGCATACCGCCGCGGCCGAGCCGGCGCGAGCGCCGTACACCCACAGTGGTCATCTTCGATCCCTTTTTTCGTCGTAGGAGACGGTGCCCGGCACCGACCGAGCGGTACGGGGGCATTTTGCAGGAAAAGTCGCTTTCCGGGGGCGCGGCCTCGCCCGGCCGCGTCGTCCACGCGGAGTGAGGTCCCCGGCCGGTCTGGCCGTCACCGCACGGGCACGCCCTCGTGCGGTTGCCGTACGTCGAGTACGGGCGGGACGCTCGCCCCAAGCCGGCGTCCCGGCCGACTTAGAAAGCGCTTGTCCGGACATTGGCAGACCGAGTCCGAAACCGTCAATCCTTCGTCCGCGCCGCCTCGGTCACGGTTTGGACTCCTCTGGCCACCGCGAGGCGGGCGGCGCCCACCACGGTGCCCAGTTCTCCCAGCGTGCTACTGACCACCTCGGTGGGCCAGCTGAGCCGCTCCAGCTCGGCCCGCACACCCGGCAGGAGCTGCGGAAACGCGCCCGTACTGCCGCCCAGGACGAGCAGCCCGGGGTCCAGTACGGCGGTCACCGCGGCGGCCAGCCGGCCCACGTCCACGGCGTGCCGGTCGACGATCGCGCGGGCCGCGGCACTGCCCTCGCCGGCGAGCGAAAAGAGCCGATCGGCGGTACGAGGGCATGAAACGTCGGATTCCGGCCACGCTTGTGCGGCCCGGCGCAGCAGGGAGCGGGAGCCGATGTACTCCTCCAGGGCCTCGTGGCGGGGCTCCAGGTCGTCGTCCCAGGGGTACGGCAGCCGGGCGAGCTCTCCGGCCGCCCCGTTGGCCCCGGCCAGCACCTGGCCCCCCACGACGATGCCGAGACCGATACCGACGCCGATCCGCAGATAGCCGAAGGTGTGCCGGCCCCGGGCCGAGCCTTCGTGCAGCTCGGCGAGGGCGGCGCAGTTGACGTTGTTCTCGAGGTGGACGGGGACTCCGGGCGGCAGCGCGACGGCCACCGCGTCGAAGACGGGACCGGCCTTGGCCGTGGCGGGACGCATCCGCTGCGGCGCGGTGACGTCACCGACGGCCACCACGATCGTGCGCAGCGGGGCGTCGGCGGGCAGGGCCGAGAGCGCCTCCCGTACGACGTCGGCGGCGTCCTCCCGGGGTCCGGTGGCCTCGGCGAGCAGGCTGCCGTCCAGGGCGCAGCCGCGCACCCGGGTGACGGCGGGACCGAGGTCGACGGCGAGCACGGAGCCCGCGGCCGGACCGAGGCGGTATACGGCGGCGCTGCGGCCCGTACCGCCGGAGGAGGTGCCGGAGTGGGCCGCGAGCTGGACGCCCTCCAGTTCGGCGACGGCGGAGGAGACCGTCGGTTTGGACAGCCGCGCGAGGCTCGCGAGCTGCGGGCGGGTCGCGGTGCCCGCCTGGGCCAGCACGGCGAATACAGCGCTCGCGCTCTCGGTCAGACGGGGGGCTCTTACCACGTCGTGTTCCACACTTCCCCCAGGTGACAGGCCGCTCCCCCGCGCCGGGTCGGCTCGGCGGGAGGCGGCGATGGGTTGCCCTGGCGTCATACGTTCCCGGCCCGGACGGGGGGCCGGGGAAGCCGAGTGCGTGACGCCTATTGACACGCACTGTACTTCGTTAGTTAACTTCCTAACGAACGTCACGGTACTCGCCTGCCGTGGTCCGTCAGAAGCCTGTCCCGGGGCTTCGTTATGCATCAACTGCCTTGCCTCCAGACACGGTTCGCCCGCCGTCGCAGCACACAGCGCACCGACGAAAGAGGATCCGTGCAGGACACCCCTTTGTCTGGCCCTCTGGTGGTCGGCATCGACGTGGGCGGCACCAAGACGCAGCTCCGCGCGCTCACGGGCGACACCGTCGTGGCCGATCACGTCCGTCCCAGCAGCGGCTGGCGGCCCTGCGACCCCGTGGCCGCCGCCGGCTGGCTGGCGGCCCTGCTCACCGAGGCCCTGCCCAAGGGCGTACGCCCTTCCGCGCTGGCCGTCGGCGCCCATGCCTGCGAGACCGCGCGTCAGTGCGCGCAGATCCGCACCGCTCTCCAACTCCACTTCGACGTCCCCGCGCTGGTCGTGGGCGACGCCGAACTCCTCGTGCCCGCCGCGGGGTTGGACAAGGGGGTTGGCCTGGTCGCCGGTACCGGTTCGGTCGCGGTGGGCCGTCTCCCCGACGGCACCGCCGTCCAGGTCGGCGGCTGGGGCGCGCTCCTCGGCGACGAGGGCGGCGCCGCCGGTCTCGTCCGCGAGGCCGTCCGCGCCGTATGGGCGGCACACGACCGCGGTGAACAGCCCGACGCCCTCGCGCTCGGCCTGCTCGCCGCTTTCGACGTTCCCGAAGTACCCGGGCTCGGTGCGGCACTTGAGGCTGCCACCGCCCCCTCCGCCGAATGGGGCCGGCACGCTCCGGCCGTGTTCGCCGCCGCCGAGGCCGGTTCGGATCTCGCCCGCGCGGTCGTGGCCGAGGCCGGTCGCGCACTGGCCGCGCTCGTCCAACGGCTCGCCGCGCGCGGGGTGGTGGTCGACGACGTCGTCGTCGCGGGGAGCACGGTCCTCGCCCAGTCCTCGCTGTACGACGCCTTCGTGTCGGCCCTGGCCGACGGCGTTCCCACGGCCCGGACCCAGCCTCTGCGGGCGGCGCCCGTCGAGGGTGCCGTAGCGATGGCCCGTTCACTCGTATGACATGTTCCGGTCGTCGAGTCTCCCCCGCTCCGACATGACCCGCCCGTAGATCTTCGCTCGTAGGACTCCCGGCCGTACGGCCGCAGAACTCAAGAGAGGCTCCACCCATGCCGTCATCCGCCGGGCAGCACTCCGCCGCACCCACCATGAGACGACGGGGGTTCCTGAAGACCTCCCTCGGCGCCTCGGCCGGCGTCCTCGCCGCCCCCACGTTCGTCACCTGGCTGGCCGCCGCGGACGCCAAGGCCGCGACCGCCCCCGCCGCGTTCGTGGACGACTACAAGTCCAATGTCATGGCGAACCTGACGCCCGAGACCAACGCCGTGGTGCGGGTCCTGGGCGGCATGTCCGAGGTGTGGAAGACCGGCGCCGCCTGGAACACCGGCACCCCGCTGCGGCCCGAGATCCTGCGCGCCAACATGCGCTACTGCGCCCGCGTCACCCAGGCGCGCACCGAGGCCGAGGCCAAGGAGGCCTTCGTCTACGACCGTCAGCACCAGAGCTACGCCATGATCGGCGGCCTCGGCCCGCTGGCCGACCTCTACCGCTCCGGCGCCAAGGCGGTCACCTCGATCACCAGCGCCCCGGACACCACCCCGGCGACCACGATCAGCGACGCCGTGCCGGCGGGCGCCCCGGCCGGTTCCGCGATCGGCGCGGGTTCCTACGACTCCTCGCTCGGCCTGGTGGCCAAGCTGGTCGACACCGTGCGCGGCCCCTACGCCTCCGGCAACCCGGGCAAGTACGCCTTCCAGTACCCGCGGCCGTGGCGCATGAACGAGGACAGCGAGGTCGTCGACACCGGGAAGACGGACGCGCTCGGTTATCCGGTCTACGACTCCCAGGTCGTCGTCGCCGCCCAGCTGCTGCGGCAGCGCAGCACGTCGCCGGTGGACGACGGCGGCTTCCCGAGCGGCCACACCAACGCCTTCCACCTGGCGGCGCTGGCCTTCGCCTACGCCGTGCCGGAGCGCTTCCAGGAGCTGGTGACCCGGGCCTTCGAGCTGAGCCACACCCGGATCATGGCGGGCATGCACTCGACGGTCGACGTGATGGGCGGCCGGATCATGGCGACCGCGCTGGCCGCAGCGACGCTGGCCGACCCGGCGAACGCGGACCTGAAGGCCGCCGCCCGCGCCCAGGCGCTGGCGTACTTCACCCAGCAGACCGGCACCACGGCCGACACCCTCTTCTCCTACGCCCACGCGGACGCCTCCGACGCCTACGCGGACCGGGACGCCAACAAGGAGTCCCTCACGCCCCGGCTGACCTACATCCTCAAGCGCGAGGGCCGCAGCAAGCCGTTCACCGTGCCGAAGGGCGCCGAGGTCCTGCTGGAGACGCGCCAGCCGTACCTGAGCGCCGACCAGCGCCGTGAGGTGCTGCGCACCACCGCGCTGCCCTCCGGGTACGTCCTCCTCGACGGCTTCGAGCAGTGGGGCCGGCTCAACCTCTTCCTGGCGGCGGACGGTTACGGCGCCTTCGACTCCGACGTCACCGTCACCCTCGACGCGGCGGCCGGCGGCCTCAAGGCGGCCGACAGCTGGCGCAACGACATCGACGGGTGCGGCGGTCTGACCAAGCGGGGCAGCGGCACGCTCACCCTGACCGGCCACAACTCCTACACGGGCGGCACCTCGGTCGAGGCCGGCACCCTGGTCGCCGCCTCGGCCCACGCCCTGGGCCACGGCGACGTGCGGGTGACGGGCGGCACCCTCCAGGTGGCGACCAGGTCGACGGTCCAAGTCCACGGCAGTTACGCCCAGGAGTCGGCCGTCCTCGACGTCACCCTGCGCTCGGGCCGCGGCCCCGCCCTGGAGGTCACGCGGCGCGCGGTGCTCGGCAAGGGCAGCGCGCTCTCCCTGCACCTCGACGCCGAGAAGCCGCCCGCCGCGGGCAGCACGGTCCGGGTCCTCGGCGCGTCGGCGCTGCGCGGCCAGTTCGACCGGATCGAGCTGAACTCCGACACGCTGCGGGCCGTACCCGTCTACACGGCGGAAGGTCTGTCGGTACGACTCCTGAAGCGGTGACACCCCCATGGCGGGGGTGGATGCCAGAGTGGGCCCCATGAGGTTCCTCCGGATCGCCCCCGCCGCCGCCCGGTCGGTGTCGCCGCAGGGCGGATGATGGCGAGCGAACAGCAGACGGTCCTCGACACCGGACCACAGGACGACGAGGAGCACCCGCGGCCGGGCCCCAAGGGGCCGAAGGCCGCGGGACCGGCCAGGCGCTGGCTGGTGCCGCTCCTCGTCGTCGTGCTGCTCGGCCAGATGGCCGTCGCGATGGTCACCACCGCGGTACAACAGACCCCGACCATCGACGAGCCGGTCTACGTGGCGACCGCCGCCGAGTACCTGCACGGACAGGGCATCCGCTACAACCCCGAGCACCCGCCCCTCGGCAAGCTGATCGTGGCCGTGGGGGTCGCGATCGCCGACCCGCACGTCGACACCTCCTTCGACGGCCCGCAGATCGACCTGGGCCCGCACCTGCTGTACGAGTCGGGCAACGACCCCTGGCGGCTGATGCTGTGGGCCCGGCTGCCGGTGATCCTGCTGACCCTGCTGTTCGGGCTGGTCGTCTTCTCCTTCACTCGCGAACTCGCCGGACGGGCGGCCGGTCTCACCGCCCTCGCCCTCTACGCCTTCTCCCCCGACCTCGTCGCCCACGGCTCGCTGGCCACGCTCGATGTGCCCCTGGCCGGTTTCCTGCTCACCTCGGTCTGGCTGCTCTGGCGGGCCCGTCTGCGCCCACGGCTGTACGTCCCGCTCGCCGGTCTGGCGCTCGGCGCCGCCCTGGCCACCAAGATGAGCGCACTGGCCGCCGTACCGGTGGTCCTGGTGCTGGCCGCCCTCTCCGTGTGGCACGCCCGCAGGAACGTGGTCAGGGTGCTCGGCGCGGTGGCGGTGGCCGCCGTCACCGCGACCGCCGTCGTCTGGGCGTCGTACCTGGTCGTCGACCCGCGGCTGCGCTGGACCTCTCCGGACCCGCTTCCGGCCGTCCACGGCCTGCGCGGCACGCTCATCGACCTGCTCCCGTTCCCGTCGGCGTACGGGAACGGGATGCGCATCCAGTTCCACTTCGAGAACTACCCGTGGCAGGGCTTCCTGTTCGGGCGGGTGTACACCGGGCACCTCTGGTACTACCTGCCCGCGGCGATCCTGGTGAAGACCCCGCTGGGCCTGCTCGCGCTGTGGGCCGCCGGCGCGGTCGTGGTGGTGGCGGTACGGCGACTGCGGCCCGCGGCGCCCTATCTGCTGGTCCCCGCAGGGGTGTTGCTCGCGGTGGCGATGACGGGGTCCCGCGATTTCGGCACCCGGTACACGCTCTTCCTGCCCATGTTCCTCACGGTGGCTGCCGGTTGTGTCCTGGCGCTGCGCAGGCGGTGGGCGGTGGTCGCGACCTCGGCGTTGGTGCTGTTCGTCGCGGTCAGCTCGGTGCGGACGTTCCCCTACTATCTGCCGTACTCCAACGAGGCGTTCGGCGGGCCGTCCCGCACCCATCTGCGGCTGCACGACTCCAACGTCGACTGGGGGCAGGACCTCGGCCGGCTCGCGGACCGGCTGCGCGAGCGCTACCCCGACGAGCGGGTCTGGCTTGTCTACAAGGGCAGCGGGGCGCCCGCCGCGTACGGCATCGAGGCGTCCGATCCGCTCAAGGAGCCGGTCGCGGATGTGCGGGGGCTACTGGTCGTCTCGGACTCCTCGGTCGCCAAAGCGAAGGGAAAACTGGCCGAGTTGATCGACGGCAGCCGCGCGGTCGACGAGGTCGGCCACTCCATCACGATCTACCGCCGCTGAGTTCGGACCTGGCCTCACCGGGTCGCGTGCTCGAACCCGTCGGCGCTCACATGCCGCATCACCCGACTGGCAATGCGGTAGCGGCCGTTGGGCACCTCGCGGGCCTTGGTGATGTGCACGGTGAGCGGTCCGGCCCATTCGTAGCCGTGCCGTTCGCCGTGGCGGGCCAGGCTGTCGGCGAGGGCCTGGCCCACCTCACTGTCGCGGCGCGTGAGTTCGTCGTGCACGGCATCGGCGAGTTCGACGTCGTACGCGTTCGGAACCACCACGCGACGCTCGCTGCACACGACCACGTTACTGTCGCACTCGCGCCGCAACGCCTCGACGATCTCGACCGGCTCCCGGTCGAAGACCCGCGCCCACAGCGCTTCCCACCGGTTTTCCAGGGCCTGTTCGAGGGTGCTGAGCCCACTCATTCCAGCTCACTCCTCGGCGAAGTCGTCGGGGCTCACGTCCGCCTCCTCGAAGGCCTCGCGCAGGGTGCGACCGCTGCCGCCGGTACTGCTCGGGGTGGTCTCCCCACGGGATTCCAGGAGGTCGTCGGTGGTGTGCGTCCTGGGCCGGTTCTCCTCGGGCACCGTCATGCCGGAGCGCTCCTCGGTGTTCGTCGTACAGGGTGTCCGAGCGGCGGGTTCCCGTACCGGGGCCGGATATCCGCCCTCCTGGGCAGTTGCCGGATGCCTTCGTACAAGCGCTGGTCACCGAGGTGCGTGAGCTATGTTGAGTCCCCGTGGGAGACAAACGAGGAGCCTCGGTGCCATCGTCGCAGCAGGCACGCGCGCAGGCCTCCGCGATCACCTCGGGCAAGACAGTCCCGGAGGAGGAGGCCGCCCCGACCTCCCGGCTCAGGTCGCTCTTCGACCGGCCCCGGCTCTCCCCGGGACAGCGGCGCATCGCGCAGTACCTGATCGAGCACATCAACGAAGCGGCGTTCCTGTCGATCACCGATCTCGCGGAGCGCGTCGGCGTCAGCCAGCCCTCCGTGACGCGGTTCGCCTCGGCGGTGGGCTTCAGCGGCTATCCCGCCCTGCGCGAGAGGCTCCAGGCCATCGCGCTGAGCAGCCTCGCCGGCGGACCGCACGCCGACGAGGAGAGCCGCGGCAACGAACTGCAGGCCGCGGTCGACGCCGAGATCGAGAACCTGGAGAACCTGCGCCGCGACTTCGGCGACCCCGCCCAGGTCGTCGACACCGGCCGACGGCTCTCCGAGTCGACCCCGCTGACCATCCTGGGCCTGCGCATCTCGGCGTCGCTGGCCGAGTACTTCGCCTACGCGGCGCGCCGGATCCATCCCGACGTACGGCTGGTGACGCGCGGCGGGAGCGTCGCCTACGACGCCCTGCTCCAGTCGCGCGAGGCGGGTGGCACCTGGGTGCTCGCCTTCTCGATGCCGCGGCACGCCCAGGAGACCCTCACGGCGATCCGCGTGGCCCGCTCGGCCGGGCTGAAGGTCGCCCTGGTCACCGACCTCACCCTCGGGCCGGTGGCCGACGAGGCGGATGTCGTGCTGACCACCGGCACCGGCTCCCGCCTGGTCTTCGACTCCTACGCGGCCCCCGGAGTGCTCGCCGCCGCCCTGCTCCAGGCCATGACGGACGCCGATCCGGAGCGCACCCAGGCGCGGCTCGAGGAGTACGAGCAGATCTCCGACCAGCACCACTTCTTCCTCAGGGACTGAGCCTCGGGGACCGAGCCCACCACCCCCGGTCGAACCGGTTCACAACGGGACCCATCCGCTCACAGCACACATGAATGTTTTCATACGCCTTGCAAAGCGGACGGCATATATAAATACTTCTCACGGTCCGCCCCGCCTGCCGGGGCGTCCAGGGCGAACACCCCGTGCCGCCGTCTCCTACCCGCGTCGGCGCCAAGGGTGTTCGGTCGGGCATCGCCTGTGCGAGCGCCCATGAGCGGCCCCGGTCATCCCCTAGACCGGGGCCGCCCGAACCGTCGACCACCCCGCACGACGCCGCACACCCGGAAGCGATCACCATGACCGTGACGACCACGCACACCGCCACCCGCACCGGCCAGGACTGGCCCTGCCAGGTCAAGGTCCCCGGCAGCTACGACTGGGAGCGCTCGGCGGCCAAGTGGCTGCGCGAGCTGGTGCCCGCGCGGTACGCCAGCTACCCGGCCCTGATCAGGCACCCCGTCCTGCTCGCCCGGCACGCGCACATCCAGGTCCAGAACGAGATCCGGGTCGCCCGCACCGCCCTGCAGACCGCGCGCGCCGACCTGCCCGCGCTGGGCCTTCCGGAGTCGGTCATCGAGCACACCATCAAGCTGTACGCGGCCGAGGTCCTCCAGCTCCAGCACATCGCCCGCAGCGTCCGCGCGGTCACCCAGGCCCTCGTCGACAGCCATCACGGCCGCTGACCCGACGGCCGGAGCGCCCGCGGGGCATGACCGCGGCCGTCCGTGGCACCCGTGGTGACCATGGGCACCACGGAAGTCCGGCGGGGCGATCCCGTCACCACGGTCCTCACCTGGCAGGTGCGACCCGGCCGGGAGGAGGAGTTCGAGCGCTGGACGCTCGGCATCACCCGCTGCGCCAGGCGCTTCCCCGGCAACGAGGGCGTCTCGTGGCTGCGTCCCGAGGACGGGCACCGGTTCCACGCGGTGCTGCGCTGGTCCGACGCCCACCGGCTCTCCGCCTGGCTGGAGTCCGAGGAGCGGGCCGACTGGCACGCCCGCATCGAGGGCATCGCCACGGAACTGGGCAGCGAACGGCAGTCGACGACAGGGATGGAGACCTGGTTCAGCCTGCCCGGCACCACGGTGCGGCCCCCGGTCCGCTGGAAGATGGTGCTCACCACGTTCCTCGGCGCCTATCCCTGCGTCCTGCTGATCCAGTGGCTGGCGACGCCCCGTACGGCCTCCTGGCCCCTGCCGCTGCGCGCGGCCGTCTTCCCGGTGGTGCTGCTGCCGGTGCTGACCTATCTCGTGATGCCCCTCCTCAGCCGCGGCCTGCGAAGGTGGCTGTATCCGCCCCGGGACGACTGACCGCGCCGACCGCGTCAACACGAGGGGTCACCGGTGTGTGGGATCCGTGGGCCCAAGACCACGATCGTCGTGTTCCGTGTGTGGGATGCTCAACCCGTGACGAGCGAGCCCGCCGACACCTCCCAGGCCGAAACCGCGCCCGACACGGCGACTCTCGCCAAGGTCGTGGCCCGCCAACGCGCCGAGATGGACCGGCTGCGCGACCAGGCCGCCACATCGGCGGTGCTGGAGCGGGCCAAGGGCGCCCTCATGGCGCTGACCGGATGCACCCCGGACGCGGCCGGCGAGGAGCTGCTCCAGCGCGCCAAGGCCGGCAACCGCACCCTCCTGGAGGAGTGCTGGATCACCCTCGGCACCCTGGTGCCCCCGCCGCACAGCGGGACCGGCGGGACGGCGGGTGCCGATGAGAAGGCCCGTGTCGACAAGGAAAGCGCCGGTGAGAAGGCCCGCGCCGACGAATCCTCCGGCGTGGACGAGGGCTTCACCGTGCTCGGCCGGCTTGGCAAGGCGCTCGTGCATGTCGGGACACCCGCCGACCTCGCCCGCTGCCTGCTGGAGCATCTGGCGTCGGAGGCCGAGGCGGACGCCGTGATGCTCTTCCGGGCGCTGCCGGCCGGCGGACTGGAGCTGATCGGGCACGCGGGGATCGACGACACCCTCGCCGCCCAGTGGAGCCAGGTCCCGCCGCTCGCCGGCATCACCGCGCTCGACGCGCTGCGGGCCCGCGAGCCACGCTGGCTGGAGGACCCCGAGGCGGACCAGCAGCGGTATCTGCTCATCGGGGACCCGCCCGAGCGCTGGCTGACCCGGGCCTGGCTGCCCGTAGCGGCCGGGTCGGGGCCCGACGTCTGCATCGGCGTCCTGCGGGCCACCGGCGCGCCGTTCACTCCGCGCACCCGGCAGCTGCTGCCGGCCGTCGCCCGGCTCTGCGCGGGCTGGCTGCGCTCGTCCGCCGCCCGTGCCGAGGCCGGCGCCGGTGTGCCGACCGCCGCGACCCAGCCGGTCTTCGACTCGCTGCCCGGGGCGGCGATGCTGCTCACCCCGCTGCGCGGCCCCTCCGGCGAGACGGAGGACTACCGCATCGACGCCGCCACTCCGGAGGCGGTCGACGTCGTCGGCCGCACCGGCCGGTCACTGCTCGGGCGGCGCATCCTGGAGTGCTTCCCGAGCATGGCCGACGAGGCGCTGTGGCAGGGCTGTCTGCACACCCTGGCCACCGGCGAGTCCTTCGGGGGCGAACCCTTCGCCCACCAGCAGATGGTCGCGGGCAGCGCCGAACTGTCCACGTACGCGATCCACGCGGCGCGGCTCGGCGCCGCCCTGGTCGTCACCTGGGTCCGGCACGACTCCTCGGACCGCCAGGAGCAGCGGCTCGCGGACGTCCAGCGGCTGGGCAACCTGGGCTGGGCGAACTGGAACCTCGTCACCCACGAGGTCAGCTGGTCCTCCCAGGTCTTCGCCGTGCTCGGCCGGGACCCCGCGCTCGGGCCGGTCCGGCTCGACGGCCTCGCCGGGCTCGCGCTGCCCGAGGACGCCCCGGCGCTCTCCCGGGCCGTCACGGAACTCCTGCACACGGGACGGCAGTTCGACGTGCCCTTCCGGATCCGCACCGGGGCCGGGACCCGCCATCTGCGGATGGTCGCCGAGGCGGTCGCGGACACCGAGGGCCGGCCGGTCGAGGTGCACGGCTTCGTGCAGGACCTCACCGCGCAGCGCACCACGGAGCTCGCGCTCGTCGAGAGCGAGCAGGCGATCATGACCCAGCACGACCTGCTGCGCGCCGAGCGGGAGATGGCCGCCCGGCTCCAGCACGCACTGCTGCCGCTGCCGACCCGGCCGGTCCGGCTGGCTGGGCTGCGGGTCGAAGTCGCCTACCTGCCCGCGCAGTCGGGGATCCATGTCGGCGGCGACTGGTTCAGCGCGATCGAACTGCCCGACGGCGACGCCCTGTTCGTGGTCGGCGACGTAGCGGGACACGGCATCGACGCGGTGGCCACCATGGCCCAGCTGCGGTTCACCGCCAAGGGCATGGTGATCACCGGCTCGTCGCTGACCGGTGCGCTGGCCCGGCTCAACACCCTGCTGCTGCACTCCCGCGACTCGCACGGCACCGCGACCATGGTCCTGGCCCGCTACCACCCCAAGGAGCGCTGCCTGGAGTGGGCGCAGGCCGGTCATCCGCCGCCGCTGCTGGTGCGCGACGGCGAGGTCGGGTATCTCGGCCGCCCCGACGGCATCCTGCTCGGGGCGTGCGCCGCCCCCGAGTTCCGGGCGGCGCGCTGCTTCCTGGAGCCGGGCGACCGGATCCTCCTGTATACGGACGGCCTGGTGGAGCGGCGCGCGGAGGGCGTCGACCGGGGCCTGGAGCGGCTGGCGGAGGCCGTCGCCAAGCATCCCTGCGACGAGCCCGGCTCCCTGGTGCCGCTGCTCACCTCGGTGCTGGACGGCGAGCGGCGCGACGACGTGTGCGTGGTGGACATCCGGGTGCCGGCCACGCCGGAGTGACCGCCCACCTGCGGAGGTTCAGTCCGCCGGGTGTCCGGGCTCGATGCCGCTCGCCGCGGAGAGCCGTAGCAACGGAGTCTCGCGCGTGTTCTCCCGCTCGCCCCAGGCCACGGGCTCCAGCACGAAGCCCTCGTGGTCGCCGCCGTCGACGCGCAGGACGACCGTGCCGACGAACCACGCCGCGGCGTCCTCGAGTACGACGGCCCCACCGCCCTCCTCCCGCCGGCGAACCCCGGCGAACTTGTCGGTCCGGTCCCCGGTCCGCCCGCCGAACAGCTCGGCGAGGTCGCACTGTTCGCGGGTGAGCAGGTGGACGGCGAGCCGTTCGGCGGCGCGGGCCACTCGGTAGGTGTGGTTGACCTTCGACAGCCACACCACGTACCGGAGCGGGTGGATGGAGCACTGGGAGGCGAATCCGACGAGACAGCCCGCCAGTTCGCCGTCCGCGGCGGCGGTCACCACGCACATCTCGGGGTCGAGCCGGTCGATGAAGGCGTCCATGCCCGCCATCCTCGCCGGTCACCCGCCGCCCGTGCGGGACTCCAGGTCGCGCCGTGTGTCGTCGCCGTACACGCCGTCCTCGTCGCCGCGGATCCCGTACCAGAGCTGGAAGCGGGCCACGGCGGCGCGGAGGGTGGCGTCGTAGGTGCCGTCGGTGGAGCCGTGGGAGTAGACGTCCGGGATGCGCAGCAGGCGTTCCTGGAGGTCGGTCACCTCCGGGCCGCTGTCGCCCTCGCGCAGGGTGCCGGCGCCGTCCGGGTCGACGTCGCCGGTGGCCGCCCGGGACGGGGGCGCGGAGGCCGCGGCGCTGGTCGGGGCGGGCTGGACGGGGGTGTCGTCGGCGCGGGCGTCGCCCCGCCCGGAGAGCAGCAGCGCACAGCCGAAGCCGATCACCGCGGCGACGGTCAAGGCTGCCGCGAGCACGGTGCGGCGCAGGCCCGGCACCCGGTCGACGGGGACGTGCCGCGCGGCGGACGCGGCGTGGGCGTCCTTGACCGGGGGCAGTTCCTCGGTCGCGCCCTCGGAGGCCGGCGACCGGCCGCTCAGGGTGATCGACTCGAATCCGGTGTGCCGGCGCGGCATGTCCTTCATCAGCTCGGCGAGGGCGTCCGTGCGCCGCGGTCGCAGCACGCGGATCGGCTCGATCGGCTCATTGTCCGGCTCCTGCCCCCGCTCGGACGGTGTCGGCATCCTGGTCTCCTTCCGTCCCGTGCACCACGGGCCCGCACGGCGTCTCCCCGGGGAGTGATACGGGGCGACGGGGCCCGAATGTTCAGCACGGGCACGGCACACCCATCGAGAGCACTCAGTTCCCTCACATCGCTGCACCGAGTGCCATCCGGTCCGTCCGGGTGCTACGTTCCCGACCATGAGCTCCACGAAGCCCCCCATGCGGGACGCCTTGGTCGCTGCGGCCTTCCAGCTCTTTGTGGAGCGGGGGTACGAGCAGACGACCGTCGACGACATCGTGGCGCTCGCCGGGGTGGGGCGCCGGTCGTTCTTCCGGTACTTCCCGTCCAAGGAGGACGTGGTCTTCCCGGACCATGAGCGCTGCCTGACCGACATGACGGCGTTCCTGGCCGCGAGCCACCCCGGGTGCGAGCCGCTGGAGCGGGTCTGCGAGGCGGCCCGGCTCGTCCTGCGGATGTACACCGACAACCCGTCCTTCTCCGTGCAGCGCTACCGGCTCACCAAGCAGGTGCCCGGCCTGCGCGCCTACGAGCTGTCCGTGGTGTGGCGCTACGAGCGGGCCTTCGCGGAGTACCTGCGCCGGCGCCTGTCCGGGCGGACCGACGGCACGCTCCAGGCCGACGTGATCGCCGCGGCGGTGGTCGCGGCGCACAACAACGCGCTGCGCTCCTGGCTGCGTTCGGACGGACAGGGGGAGGCCGTCGAGCGGCTCGACCACGCGCTCGGGTACGTGCAGTCGTCCTTCGGCACCTCGGCCGCCCCGACCGAGGACGTCGTGGTGCTCGTCTCCCGGCGGGGTGCGCCGCTGTGGCGCGTGGTCCAGGAGATCGAGTCGGCGATCGGACGCGACTGAGCCGACCGCCGGACGGCCGAAATCATGGGTACGCAGTGCCTTTACGTCTGGCACTGAGTGCCATACGCTGGGCGTGTGCACGGTGGCACGGCGACCGCGCACGTGGGTTTCCGGCCGAGCGCAGGGAGTTGACCAGCGTGTACCACTCTTCGGGAAGCATTGCCCGCCAGGCAGCCGGCTCCGGGACGGGGCTGCTCGATCCCGTGGGACAGCCCTCCGACGCCATCCTCTTCCAGCGCTGCACCTGGTGCGCCACGGCGATGTACCACCGGCTGCTCTGCCCGGTCTGTCAGTGCGGCGACCTGCGCACGGAGCGCAGCGAGGGCACGGGCACGGTCCGGCACTCCACGGTGGTGCACCGCAACACCCCGGCCGCGCGGAACGTCTCGCTGGTCGAGCTGGCCGAGGGCTGCGTGGTGCGCGGGCGGGTCATGGGCCCGGCCGCCGCGATCCACAGCGGCGACCGGGTACGGCTGTCGACGGTCAAGGACCCGGTGCGCGGCGAGCCGGTCTTCCAGCTGCTGGACGAGCCCTACCGCGCCTGGAGCTGACCGCCCCGGTCAGTCCACCGCTCCGGGGAACACCCCGGGGATCAGATCGCGCACCGGCACCGGCCGCCCGGTCTCGAAGCACCGGTTGGCGGCGAGTCCCACCCCGAGCGCCAGGGCGCCGTCGCGTTCCGTGGCGGTCGGATGGGTCACGGCTCCCGTATCGGTCGCCGCTCCCCCGGCAACCGGCCCGAAGAGCGCGTCGAGCATGCGCGGGTCTCCCCCGCCGTGCGCCTCGTGGGCGGTCACCAGCGGGACCTCGGCCGGGGGCTGCCAGAGCGGTCGCAGGGTGAGACGGGCACCGCCCGCGTGGTCGGCCGCGGTGTCCCCGTGCAGGGCGCCGCTCGCGGAGGTGATCCGGGTCCGGGGCGCCTGCCACCGGCTCTCCTCCACCTCCAGTTCCAGCCGCCCGGCGCTGCCGTTGAACATGACCCGGTAGCCCTCCCACGGCGCGTACGCGGTGAGGTGGTAGGTCATGGTCGCGCCCCCGGTGTAGCGGACGAGGACCGCCATGTCGTCCTCGATGGTGACGGGCCCGCCGAAGACGTTGCGGTCGCGGTGGTAGCCGTCGTCCCCCTCGGCGTCGAGGTAGAGGGCGCGCAGGGTGTCGTCGGCGGCGAGCTCCAGGGCGAAGGGGTCGTCGGCGGCCGGAGCGGCGCCGTGGGCCCGGGTGTAGTCGCGGCGCAGTCCGTGGCGTTCGCCCGCTTCAGGGCCGTAGAAGCCGAGGCGTCCGTAGCCGAAGACCTCCTGCGGGGTGTCGGCGAGCCACCAGTTGACGAGGTCGAAGTGGTGGCTCGACTTGTGGACCATCAGGCCGCCGCTGTGCCGCTTCTCGCGGTGCCAGCGGCGGAAGTAGTCCGCTCCGTGCCGTACGTCGAGGAGCCACTCGAAGTGGACGGAGAGGACCTCGCCGATCGCGCCGTCGGCGAGCAGGGCGCGGACCTTCTCGTGCACCGGGTTGAAGCGGTAGTTGAAGGCGACGGTCAGGGAGGTGCCGGTCTCGCTGACGGTGTCCAGGATGCGGGCGCAGCGCTCGGCGTCGACGGTCATGGGCTTCTCGGTGACCACCCGGCAGCCGGCCTTCAGGGCGGGGACGATGTAGTGGTCGTGCGCGGAGTCCACGGTGGTGACGACGACCTCGTCGATCCCCTCCTTGTCGAGCAGGTCGGCGAAGCGGTCGGGGTCCCAGGCGTCGGCGGCGGGTTCGCCCGCCTCGGCGAGCAGCCGGTTGTGGAAGGCGATGCGCGTCGGGTTCGGGTCGCACAGCGCGGCGACCCGGTGGCCGGGGCGGGCGGCCAGGGCGCGGGTGAACATCTGGGCGCGGTGGCCGGTGCCGACGACTGCCGCGCGGAGAAGGGGAGTTCGGCTCATCTCCGGGGCCTTTCCCGTCGTACGGGGGCCAACTCCCGCGCGAGCGTATTGGCTTGATCACATCGCTCGGCCACAGGACATGGGCGCTCACAGTAAACCCACAGACGTCCCTCGGCCGTCCTCCGTGACGCGAGAGGCTCCCGGGACCGACGGGACGTCTGCGCATCGGGTGTTGAGGAGACGAGGCATTGATCCGTGCCCGGCGAATAGGTGTGACCGCCGTGGCGGTACTGGCGGCCCTGGCGGGCTCGCCCGGACTGGCACAGGCCCAACAGCCGCCCCAGGCGGGGCCGTTGAGAGCGAGCGACGACGGCGGGCTGCCGCCCGGCTGGCGGATCGACGGGAAGGGGGCGGGACGCGAGCTGGTCTGGCGTGCTCCGCGGGAGGTCCCCATGGGGGACGCGCGCGTCGAGTTCCGCGCCGGGAACCGGCTGCTGGGGGTTCCGGAGCAGGCGAAGGACGGGCGGACCTTCCGCCTGGACCTGGAGAAGGCGGACTCTGGTCGGCTGACCGACCTCCAAGTGACGGCGGCGGGGCGCCGGTTGGACGCGGCCGCGCCCGACGAAAGTGACGCGGCGGGGAAGCCGAGTGTTCCCGCGAAGGCGCCGGCGAACGGCGTCGCCCCCGGCAGGCCGGGCTCGTACCGCACGGTCAAGGGTGAGTACGACCTCGACCCGGTGAAGCTGCCCGGGTACGCCACCCCCATCGAGATGACCGCCGAGGTGGTGGCCCCGAAGAACGCCAAGGGCCCGCGCCCGCTCGCGCTGTTCCTGCACGGCCGGCACTACACCTGCTACAAGCCGGGCGGCGAGGAGGACGTGACCGGAGCCTGGCCCTGCGCGGACGGCTACAAGTCGGTGCCCAGCTACCGGGGTTACGAGCGCGACCAGCAACTGCTGGCCTCCCAGGGCTATGTGACGGTGTCGATCTCGGCGAACGGCATCAACGCCCAGGACGCGGACGCCGACGACGCCGGCGCCCAGGCGCGCTCCTCGCTGGTACGGCAGCACCTCGCCCGCTGGGCCGAGTGGGCCGCCCACCCGGGCACGGCCCCGGCCGTCGTGCGGAAGGCTCCGAAGGCCGATCTGTCCAAGGTGCTGCTCGTCGGGCACTCGCGCGGCGGCGAGGGCGTCAACCGGGCCGCCATGGACAGCCTGTACCCCCCGCCGGCCGCCCAGGACGGCTACAAGGGCCCGGTGCGCTGGAAGATCCGCGGCACCGTGCTCATCGGACCGACCATCTTCGGCCAGAATCCGGTCGCGGACGTACCGTCCGTGACCCTGCTGCCGGGCTGCGACGGCGACGTCTCCGACCTCCAGGGCGAGGCGTACGTCGACGGGACGCGCGCCATCAGCCGGGGCAGCGCGCTGCACAGCGCGGTCTACGTGGTCGGCGCGAACCACAACTACTTCAACAGCGAGTGGACCCCGGGCCAGTCCGAGGCACCCTCCTCGGACGACTTCTGGGAGGCCGACACCCCGGACCCGGTGTGCACGCCCGGTGCCCCGACCCGGCTCACCGCCGACCAGCAGCACAAGGCGGGTTCCACCTACATCGCCGCCGCGGCCCGGCTGTTCCTGGCCGGTGACGACCGCGTGCGGCCGCTGCTCGACGGTTCCGGCAAGCGGGCGCCCTCCGCCGACCCGGCCCGGGTGCTGACCCACGCGGTGGGTGGGCGCCGTACCGGAGGATTCCTGCCCGACGCCCCGGTGAAGGTGACCGGCGCCCGGCTGTGCTCGGCGATCGACCCGGATCCGGCCGTGGCCTGTCTGCCGTCGGACACCCCGGGCGGCTCGCCGCACTTCGCGTGGTGGGAGACCGGACGGGAGGTCGGCCGCAGCGCCGTGGAGCTGAAGTGGTCGGCGCCGGGCACGGCGGCACGGATCACCCCGCCGAAGCCGCTGTCCCTGAGCGGTGCGCGACAGCTGGCGCTCAGGGTCTTCGTCCCGCCGAACACGACCGGCACCAAGCTCGACGTGGCCGTCACCGACGCCTCGAACCGCCGGGTCTCGCTGGGCCGCGTCCAGGTGGACGGGCTGCCCGGATCCGACCGTACGTCCTCCTACTGGGCGCGCGAGCTGCGGCTGCCGCTGACGGCGGCGACCAAGGCCGGGCTCGACCTGGGGCACGTCAAGTCCCTTGAGCTGACCCCGCGTTCCGGCTCCGGCCAGGCCTGGCTGATGGACGCCTGGGGCTGGGCCCCCGGCACTCCGGCGGTGAAGGCCGCCGCGCTGCCGCGGGTCGACGTCGGCCGCGTCACCGTCGAGGAGGGCGACTCGGGCACCCGCACCTACAGGATCCCCGTCGGTGTCACTGGGCACGGCAGCGGCCAGGTCCGTGTGTACGTCCTCGACTCGGACAACGGCACCGCCACGGAGAAGCTCGTCACCGTACGGCCCGGCAGCGATGTCATCGACGTGCCGGTCGAGGTGAAGGGGGACACCACCTTCGACTACGACAAGCAGTACGACATCGCCGTCAAGGCGGTCCACCACGCCGTCGTCGGCGCGCACCGCGGCGGGATCAGGGTCCTCAACGACGACCCCGAACCGGTCGTCACCCTGACGCCGGTCACCGACCGGGTGACCGAGGGGCAGACGCTGACCTGGCGGCTGTCGCTCGCCGAGCCCGCGGCCGTGGACATCTGGCAGCCGGTCCGGGTCGTCCCGGTCACCGAGGGCGCCGAGCTGTCCACCAAGGACGTCGACCCGCAGTGGCTGATGGACTACGCCGGTGACGTGCCCGACCCGGAGCGCCCGCTGTCGCAGGCGAACCTGTGGGTGTGGATGAACATCCCGGCCGGGAGCACCAGCACCGACTTCGAGGTACGGACGATCCAGGACCAGATCGCCGAGCCGACCGAGACGATGCGCCTCGTGCTCACCGACTACGACGCCGAACCGCTGCCGGACCGTCCGGCGCTGACGGGAACGGTGCTCGACGCGTCGTAGGGCGCTCGGGTACGACGACGGGGGCGCGGGCCGTTCGGTCCGCGCCCCTCCTCCGCGCTCACAGGGTGACGCGGATCCCGACGGTGCCGTCCAGGCCGCGGCGCAGCCGGCTGCCCAGCAGGGAGAGCCGCCCGAGCAGGCCGTACTTGCGGGCGAGCAGCGTGCGGAAGTGGGCGGTGGTCTCGCGGTCGCAGATCTCGGCGGTCGCCGGGATCTGGTCGCCGGTCGGGTTGCCGCGCAGGTCGCAGGGGCCGACGAGGACGTCGCCGCGGGCCCGGATCCGCTTCACCTTCCAGGCGTCGGCGGCCGACCACACGCCGAGGCTGTCGCCGTCCCGGACCACCCACACGGGGGTGGCGACCGGGGTGCCGTTCTTGCGGAAGCTGGTCAGCAGCAGGTACTTGCCCGCGCCCAGTCGGTCCAGGGCCGTGTCGTCCATGGCGGGCAGTCTAGGCGCCGGCGCGCGGACCGCCGTAGGGACGGGGCGGTCTTCTGATGTACCGGCAGATGATCACCCGCTTCCCTGAACACCCGCGCACCCGGACACGTACTGAAGGTGGGCGCTCAACGACCGGAGGGCCCCGCGGTGTTGACGCGACACCGCCTGTTCGGGTTCGGGAGCCATGCATGAGGCACGCACGACGACGGGTCGTCCGGCGAGTGACACGACTGGCGGCCGTCGGCGGGATCCTCCTGGGAGGGACGATGGTCACCCGGGCCGTCGCGAGCGAGCCTCCCGCCTCCGCCGTACCGCGCATCTACGCACAGGAGGCCGAGCAGACCGGGGCGGATCTGGTGGCGCGGCTCGGCGCCGCCCGTACGGCGGGCACCTGGATCGGCGCCGACGGCAAGCCGGTCGTCGCGGTCACCGACGCGCGGACGGCCGCGGAGGTGAAGAAGGCGGGGGCCGAGGCCAAGGTCGTCCGGCACAGCATGGAGGATCTCAAGTCGGCGGCGAAGACGCTGCGTTCGGCGCCCCGGGTGGCGGGGACGGCGTGGTCGATGGACTACCGGACCAACCAGATCGTGGTCCAGGGCGACAGCACCGTGTCGGCGGCCGACTGGTCGGCGATGACGAAGGTCGCCGACGGCATCGGGACCTTCGTCCGCACGGAGCGCACCTCGGGCACCTTCACGCCGTTCCTGAACGGGGCGCTGCCGATCCTGTCGACCGGCGGCCGCTGTTCGGCGGGGTTCAACGTCACCAACGGGCAGAGCGACTTCATCCTCACCGCCGGGCACTGCGGGCCGACCGGCTCGACCTGGTTCGCGGACACCGGGGGCACCAACCAGCTGGGCAGGACCGTCGCGCAGAACTTCCCCGGCAAGGACTACTCGCTCGTGCAGTACGCGAACGGGAAGGCCGGTGACGGGGCGGGCGTCGTGTCCATCGGCGACGGCAAGGGCGTGCAGATCACCGGGGCGGGCGTGCCGGCCATCGGGCAGCGGGTGTTCCGCAGCGGCAGCACCAGTGGGCTGCGCGACGGCGAGGTGACGGCCGTCGACTCCACGGTGAACTACCCGGAGGGCACGGTCACCGGTCTGATCGAGACGAACGTGTGCGCCGAGCCCGGGGACAGCGGCGGGCCGATGTTCTCGGAGGGGATCGCGCTCGGCATCACCTCGGGCGGCAGCGGCGACTGCAAGCAGGGCGGGACGACGTTCTTCCAGCCGGTGACGCAGGCCCTTTCCGACCTCGGGGTGCGGCTGATCGTGGCGACCCCGGCGGCGGGCGCGAACGGCTCCCCCTCGCCGGCCCCGACGGGCACCCAGAGCGCGAGCGCACCCGGCTCCACCTCCCCCGGTTCCTCGGCCCCCGTCACCGGAGCCGCCGGCGAACCCCTCCTGACCCGCCTCACGGACACCCGGAACGTCGGCCCCGGTCTGCTGGTCGTCGGCGGCAGCATGATCGCGCTGGTGGCGACCCGGTACATCCGCGCGGAACAGGACCGCAAGGCGTATCAGCGGTACTACTCGGCGACCTGGAGCTGAGCGGCGCCCCGGTCAGCCGAGACTGAGCAGGATCGTCGCCGCGGCCGCTGCCGTCAGACCCGTGAGCTGCTTCCGGGTGAGCCTCTCGTGCAGGAGTGTCAGGCCGAGGATCACCGGGAGGGCCGGGTACAGCGAGGCCAGGACGACGGTCACGGCCAGCAACTGGCGTTGGGCGGCGAGGAGATAGAGGACGAGGCCGAGGGCGGCGCCCGCGCCGACCAGCGCCGACTGGAGGCAGCGGGCCGGGGGCAGTCGTAGGCGACGACGGTGTCGTACGGCCGTGGGGAGCAGGACGAGGACGGCGGCGAGCCGCCCCGCCGCCACCGGCCACACCCCGCTCGCCGCGCCCGCCTGGGCGAGCGCGATGTACTGCACGGCGACGCCCGCGCTGGCCAGCAGACCGTCGGGGACTCCCCCGGAGTCGTCGGCACCGGCGCCGCCGGAGACCAGCCAGAGCGCGGGGACCGCGACGGCGATGCCGATCCAGGCGACGGCCGTAGGACGGTCGCCGAGCACGACTCCGCACACCACCGACAGCGCGACCCCCGTGACGGCGCTGACCGGCACCACCACGCTCATCGCGCCATGGCTGAGGCCCCGGTTGAGGAAGTGCATGGCGGCGCCGCTGCCGATGCCGGACAGCGCGCCCCACAGCAGATCCGCGGGGCGGACGGCGTCGGCGGGCAGGAGGAGAGCGGCGGCGGTGGCGAGCAGCAGCCCGCCGAGCTGGCCGAAGAGCGTGACGGCGGCGAAGTGCGCGCGTCTGGACAGGAGGCCGCCGGTGAAGTCGACGATGCCGTAGACGACGGCCGAGGCCAGTGCGAGGAGAGGGCCCATCCCGTCAGGGGTGCCCCGGGAGGGGGCGGTGATGCGCCGGGATCAGGCCGGTGACGCGTCCGGATCAGGCGGGGACCGCGGCGGCCCACTCCAGGACGAGTCGCTGGTAGGCCTCGCGCTCCTCGCCGCTCAGTGTCCCGCCCGACCGGCGCCACAGGGCCCGGATCTCCTCGTTGACCTCGTCAGCCGAGCGATCGGTAGCGGGTTCAACAGTGGTGGACATGGTGTGAAGCATAGAACTCCGGAAGTGAAGGCGCCGTGAGTAATCAGGAATAAATAGGGCATTTCGGACCGTGTTACTGATCACGTCCTCGTGTAAAGAGCCCGCGTTCATGCCTCGGCCGCGCCCAGCACCAGCACCTGGATCGCCAGGACCGCCGCACCGCGCGCCCAGTCGTGGAAGTCGGACACCTTGGTCTCCAGGTCGATCGGGGCGGCCAGTGGGTGCCGGTGGGCCCGGACGGTTTCCGCGACGGTCTTCCCCGCCACGTCCATCAGCCCGACCCCCTCCCCCGCGAGCAGGATCTTCTGCGGCATGGCGAAGTTGGCGATCTGCGCGACCAGGATGCCGAGGGCGCGTCCGGCCTCGCCGATGACCCGCGCGGCCATGGGCTCACCGGCGGCGGCGAGGGCGAGGATCTCGTCGTAGCCGTGGTCGCGGCCGGTACCGGCCCGGACCTGGTAGCGGATGCTGGGGACGGTGAGGAGCGAGACGGCGCTGCCACGGGTGCCGTCGGGCGTGAGCGGGCCGTTGGAGTCGATGATCCAGTGCCGCCCGAAGCCGCGGTCCTCCTCGGCGTAGGGGACGCGCCGACCGCCGAGCACCAGGCCGTAGCCGATGCCGGCGCCGATGGTGAGCACCACGAACCGGTCCAGCCCGCGACCGGCGCCGAACCACGTCTCCGCCTCGACCAGCGCGGCCACGTCGTTCTCGACGACGACCGGCAACCCCGTGCGCTCCTCGACGAGTTCGGCGAGCGGCACGTCCCGCCAGTGCAGGAACGGCGACTCGCCGACGACCGCGCGCTCCTGGACGAGACCGCCGACGCCGATGCCGATCCCGGCGAGCCGGGGGTACTCCTGAGCCAGCTCGGCGGTCATCTCCGCGAGCAGGGCGGCGACTTCGTCCGGGTCATGGGTGGTGAGCGGCCGGTCGTGGCGGGCCACGATGTCGCTGCGCAGGGTCGTGACGACGCCGTAGACCATGTCCTCGGTGACCTTGAAGCCGATGAAGGACCGGGACTCGGCGACGACGTCCAGCGGTTGCGAGGGGCGGCCCTGGCGGGCCTCGGCCGGGGTGCCCGCCTCGGGGACCTCGACCAGCAGGCCGGACTCGATGAGCGGTTTGGTCAGGCGGGTGAGGCTGCCCTGGGAGAGGTTCAGCCGGCGCGCGAGTTCGGTGCGCGACAGCGGGCCGTGGACGAGCACCTCGATCGCCACCGAACGTTCGCCGGTGCTCAGGGGTAGCCAGCTGGCGGCAACTGCGGTCATGAAGGTCAGACTCCCACATGATTTCTTTCGCCATAAAAGCAACATGACCATCGTACGGCCTTCACGGCCGGACGGAAAAGATGTTCGCTGGACCCTTGACGCCTGGATTCTTTCGCTACAAAAGTAAGTGGCCGAGGACGAGCCGCCACGGACAAGGGAGTCTCCCGATGACCATTGCCTCCAACAGCCCTCCGTCACGCCTCCCACGAGGGGATGGTCGGCTGGCTGCGGTGTTCATCGCCCCGGCACTGCTGGGCTTCACGGTCTTCCTGCTCTGGCCGACGCTGCGCGGCATCTACCTGAGCTTCACCCGCTTCAACCTGCTCACCCCGGCCGAGTGGGTGGGCCTGGACAACTACGTCCGGATGGTCCACGACCCCATCTTCTGGGACTCGTTGGCGGTCACGGTCGAGTACGTGGTCATCAACATCGGCATCCAGACAGTGTCGGCCCTCGCCATCGCCGTCCTGCTCCAGCGGCTGACCCAGTCGGCGACGCTCCGCGGGATCGTGCTGACTCCGTATCTGATGTCGAACGTGGTCGCGGGCCTGGTGTGGCTGTGGATGCTGGACAACCAGCTCGGCATCGGCAACGAGATCATCGCGGCGCTGGGCTTCGACCGCATCCCGTTCCTCGCGGACGAGACCTGGGCGATCCCCACCATCGCCCTGATCAACGTGTGGCGGCACGTCGGCTACACCGCGCTGCTGTTGTTCGCCGGGCTCCAGGCCATCCCGAACGACATGTACGAGGCGGCCAAGGTGGACGGCGCGAGCGAGTGGCGGATGTTCTGGCGGATCACCATGCCACTGCTCCGGCCGGTCCTCGCGGTGGTGCTGATCATGACGGTGATCGGTTCGTTCCAGGTGTTCGACACGGTCGCGGTGACGACCGCCGGCGGTCCGGCGAACGCGACCAACGTCCTCCAGTACTACATCTACGGCGCCGCCTTCGGCCGCTTCCAGTTCGGGTACGCCTCGGCGATGTCGGTGGCCCTGCTCGTGGTGCTGAGCGCCATCACCGTCCTCCAGTACCGGATCACCCGTGCCGGTCAGAGCGACCTCGGCTGAGGGAGAGGAGACCGACATGGCTGCCGTGACCACGACTCATGTACGGCCCCAGGGGCGCCGGTTCTCGCCCGGACGGATCGTCGCCTGGGCGGTGATGACCGCGATCGTGCTCGTCACCCTGCTGCCGTTCTACTGGATCCTGCGCACCGCGCTGTCCACCAACTCCGGCCTCGCCGCCCACCCCGGCGACCCGCTGCCCGTCGACCTCACCACCGGCGGTTTCGAGCGGGCGCTCGGCCTCCAGTCGACCAAGGAGGCGATCGCGCAGGGCGGTGCGGGCGGCGGGCTGAAGTTCTGGCGCTATCTGCTCAACTCGGTGGTCGTCTCGACGCTGATCACCGTCTGCCAGATCTTCTTCTCCGCGATGGCCGCCTACGCCTTCGCCCGGCTGCGCTGGCGGGGCCGGGACAAGGTGTTCGGGCTGTTCCTCGCCGGGCTGATGGTGCCGGCCATCTTCACCCTGCTGCCGAACTTCGTCCTCATCAAGCAACTCGGCCTGGTGGACAACCTGTTGGGCATCGCGCTGCCGACGATGTTCATGACGCCGTTCGCGGTGTTCTTCCTGCGGCAGTTCTTCATGAACATCCCGAGCGAGGTCGAGGAGGCCGCCCTGCTCGACGGCGCAGGGAAGGTGCGGATCTTCTTCCGGGTGCTGCTGCCGATGGCGTCCACGCCGGTCATGACGCTCGCCGTCCTGACGTACATCACCGCCTGGAACGACTACTTCTGGCCGCTGATGGTCTCCTACAGCGACAGCTCCCGCGTCCTGACCGTGGCCCTCGCGATCTTCCGGGCGCAGACCCCGCAGACCGGCACCGACTGGTCGGGCCTGATGGCGGCCACGCTCATCGCCGCCCTCCCGATGCTCGCGCTCTTCGGGTTCTTCGCGCGCCGCATCGTCGGCTCCATCAGCTTCACCGGGATCAAGTGAGGGACTCGTGATGCGACTTCGTACGCTGACCGCACTGGCCGGTGCACTGGCCCTGAGTCTGACGGGGTGCGCCGGGAGCGGCTCCGCAGGCTCCTCGTCGGGCACGGTGACGTACTGGCTGTGGGACTCCAACCAGCTGCCCGCCTACCAGGCGTGCGCCAAGGACTTCGCGCGGGAGAACCCCGGACTGCACGTGAAGATCACCCAGTTGGGCTGGGACGACTACTGGACCAAGCTCACCGCGAGCTTCATCGCCGGCACCGAGCCCGACGTCTTCACCGACCACATCCAGAAGTTCGGCCAGTTCGCCGACCTGAAGGTGCTGGAGCCGCTGGACGACCTCGGCATCGACCCGAACGCCTACCAGAAGGGCCTCGCCGACAACTGGATCGGCCAGGACGGCCGCCGCTACGGCGCCCCCAAGGACTGGGACACGGTCGCCCTCTTCTACAACCAGAAGGCGGCGGCGGACGCGGGTCTCACCGCCGCACAGCTCAACGACCTGTCCTGGAACCCCAAGGACGGCGGCAGCTTCGAGAAGGCCATCGCCCATCTCACCGTCGACAGGAACGGCAAGCGGGGCGACGAACCCGGCTTCGACAAGAACCACGTCAAGGTCTACGGCCTCGCCAGCAACGGCGGCGGGGACGGCGACGGCCAGACCCAGTGGAGCAGCTTCGCCGCCTCCGCGGGCTGGACCTACACCGACAAGCAGCGGTGGGGCACCAAGTACCGGTACGACAGCAGGACGTTCAAGTCGGTGATCGACTGGTGGTTCGGGCTGGCGAAGAAGGGCTACATGGCGCCCCTTACCGACTACAACATCCAGTCCAGCCCCGGCAACGCCCAGGTCGCCGCGGGCAAGGCGGCGGCCACTCTCGACGGGGCGTGGATGATCTCGACGTACGCCGGGTTCAAGGGCATGAAGATGGCCACCGCGGTCACACCCGAGGGCCCCACCGGCAAGCGCGCCACGATGATGAACGGCCTCGCCGACTCCGTCACCAAGAACGCCCGCAACAAAGCGGGGGCGTTGAAATGGGTGAAGTACCTGTCGTCCGACGAGTGCCAGAAGACGGTGGGGAGTTACGGCATCGTCTTCCCGGCCACGCCCGACGGCACGGCGGCCGCGGTCGCCGCGTACAAGAAGAAGGGCATCGACGTCACGGCGTTCACCGAGCCGGTCGCCGACAAGAAGGACTTCACGACCTTCTCCTATCCCATCACCAACTACGCGGCGGACGTGTACGCGTTGATGCATCCGGAGATGCAGGACATCTACGGCAACGGCAAGTCCGTGAACAGCCTCGACCAGACCACCGACCAGATCAATCTGATTCTCGACCAGTGAATCGACCTTCGAAGGGCATGCCTTCCATGACGTTCTCTCTCGGCATCGTCGGCGCCGGCCAGTTCTCCGGCCAGTTCGCCACGTTGTTCCAGGCCCATCCCGGCGTCGGTGACGTGTATGTCACCGATCTGCTGCCCGAGCGGGCCGAGCAGCTCGCCGCCGCGCAGGAACTCGCCGGCACCTTCCCGTCGTACGAGGCGATGCTGGAGTCGAAGGAGGTCGACGCGGTCGCGATCTTCACCCAGCGCTGGACGCACGGGCCGCTGGTGCTGGCCGGTCTCAACGCGGGTAAGCACGTCTACTCCGCGGTCCCCATGGCGATCACCACGGACGAGATCGCGGCCATCATCGAGGCGGTCAGGACGACCGGCCTGACCTACATGATGGGTGAGACCAGCCAGTACAACCCGGCGACCGTGCACGCCCGCAACCAGATCGCCGAGGGCGCCTTCGGGCGGCTCTTCTACGCCGAGGGCGACTACGTCCACGACATGGACCTCGGGTTCTACGAGGCGTACCAGTACAGCGGCGGCGAGACCTGGAAGGAGACCGCCAGCTATCCCCCGCTGCTCTACCCGACCCACTCGGTGGGCGGGGTGCTGGGTGCCTGGCAGACGCACGCGGTGAGCGTGTCCGCGATCGGCGTGGTCGACGACCGCGGGGACGGGGTGTTCGACAAGGAGGTCAGCCAGTTCGGCAACGACTTCTCCAACGCGACCGCGCTGTTCGAGGTGGCGGGCGGCGGGTCGTTCCGTACCAACGAGTTCCGGCGGGTCGGCTACCCGTCCCACATCCGGGAGTCCCGCTTCCGGTTCTTCGGGACCGAGGCGAGCATGGAGCAGCTGGCCACGGTCGCCTTCTGGCAGGACAAGAAGGGGGTGAAGGACATCAGCGAGTTGCTGGAGCCGAAGCCCACCATGTCTCCTGACGATCCGTCACTTCAGCACATCGCGCCGGACCTTCGGGCCGCGTTCACCTCCGGGTCGGCGCCGGTGCACGACCGGGAGCGGCTGCCTCGCGCGTTCGACAACCTGCACAACGGGCATGAGGGCAGCCACCACTTCCTCGTCGACGACTTCGTGACCGCCGTGAACACGCGGTCGCTGCCGTCGGTCAACGCGTGGGTGGCCGCCCGCTACACCCTGCCGGGCATCGTCGCGCACGACTCGGCGCGACAGGGTGGAGCGCGGCTGGAGATCCCGGACTTCGGGGACGCGCCTCAGTAGCAGCGGCCGTAGCCGTGCTGCCGGGTGCCTGTCGATCAGGTGCCCGGCTTGCGGCCGTACACGAAGACGTCGTCGCCCTTCTTCAGCAGCGACCAGTACTTCTTGGCGTCCTTCGGGGTCATGTTGGTGCAGCCGTGGGAGCCGGGCGGGTTCCACATGGAGAGGTTCACCGAGTGGAAGGCCTGGCCGCCGTCGAAGAACTGGCTGTAGGGCATCGGCACGTTGTAGATCGACGAGACGTGGTTCTTGTCGCGCCAGTAGATCTTCTTCAGACCGGTGCGGGTCTCGTAGCCGTTACGGCCGGTGCGGACCGGGACGGGGCCGTAGACGAGCCTGGATCCGTCCTGGATCCAGCTGAGTTGGAGGGTGAGGTTCACGCAGGCGATGCGGCCCTTGTTCGTCGGGCACTTGCCGTCCCTGTTGGGGTTGTCGCCCACGGCCTTCTGCTTGTTCATGAGGTCCATCACGCCCCAGGTGACGGATCCCGCGTAGCCGCTGTTCGGGCTGATGCCGTGCTTGGTCTGGAAGGCCTTGATCGCCTTGCAGTCGGCGGTGGACTGCCTGCCGTCGACCGGGCGGCCGAGGAACTTCTCGACCTGCTTCTGGTACGGGCCGGCCTGTGTGGTGCAGCTCGCGGCCTGGGCGGGCGTGGAGCCGAGTGCGAGTGTGAGCGGTGCGACGAGTGCGGTGACGCCTATCGCCACGGCACCGCGTCTGCGTATGTCCCCCATGGGTGTTCCCCCTCCGTACGGTTTTGCGATCTCACCACCTAGACCGCTGATGCGTGTCCTTTCGTTGTACGGCGGCACGGGCCGGTACGAAACGGTGACAAAGGAAAACTACGCTGACCCGCATGCATCCCACCCTCGGCGACGACCTGGCCCGTCTTCCCGACCTTCTCCAGTCCGCACGCGACCTTGCCGCGCGCGAACTCGCCGGGCTGGACGACCGTCCCGTCGCGTGGCTCGGCAAGGCGCCCGACGCCGGGCCCGTACCGGAAGAGGGTGCCGGGGCCGAGGCCGCGCTGGCCCGGTTCGCCGAGCACTGGGCGCCGGGGTTCTCCGGGTCGGCCGGGCCCCGGTACCTCGGGTTCGTCACCGGGGGTGCCACTCCCGCCGCCGTGGCCGGGGACTGGCTGACGACCGCGTACGACCAGAACGGGTCCGGTGCCGTCGGTTCGTGGGCCGCCGCGCTGGAGCGGGAGACCGTGGACTGGCTGCGGGAGGTGTTCGGGCTGAGCGCCGCGCACAGTGGGGCGTTCGTGAGCGGGGCGACCATGTCGAACACCGTGGGGCTGGCCGTCGGCCGGGAGTGGGTCGGGGAGCGGCTCGGGGTGTCCGTGGCGCGGGAGGGGGCCGCCGCGCTGGGGCCGGTCGAGGTGTTCTCCGGCAGCCCGCACTCCAGCATCGGCAAGGCGCTGTCGATGCTCGGCATCGGCCGGGAACGGCTGCGGCAGGTGCCACTGCTCGGCGGGAACCGGGAGGCCGTGGACGTCGGCGCGCTCGATGCCGCGCTCTCCTCACGCGGAGGGCGGCCGGCGATCGTCGTGGCGAACGCCGGGACCGTGAACACCGTCGACTTCGACGATCTGCGGGCCATCGCGGCCCTGAAGGAGCGGCACGACTTCTGGCTCCATGTCGATGCCGCGTTCGGCGGGTTCGCCGCCCTCTCCCCCGACCACGCGCACCTCGTCGCCGGGCTCGACGCGGCGGACTCGGTCTGCGTCGACCTCCACAAGTGGCTCAACGTTCCCTATGACTCGGCCGTCCAGTTCACCCGCCGCCGGGACCTCCAGATCGCCGTCTTCCACAACGCCTCGCCGTACCTCGGACTGCCCACCGGAGAACCCGACTTCGTGCATCTCACCCCGGAGAACTCCCGGCGGCTGCGGGCGCTTCCGGCATGGTTCTCCCTCGTGGCGTACGGCCGTGCGGGGCATCGCGAGATCGTCGAGCGGAACGTCGCCCTCGCGCGGGCCCTGGGCGAGGGCGTCGCGGCCCTGGAGGGGCTGCGGCTGCTGGCGCCGGTGCGGCTGAACGTCGTCTGCTTCACCCTGGCCGGGGATCCCTCGCAGGAGCGGGTCGATGCGCTGGCGCGGGCGGTCGCCGAGTCCGGGGAGACGTTCCTGACGCCGACGGTGTACGGCGGGGTGCCGGGGCTGCGGGCGGCGTTCAGCAACTGGCGGACGTCCGAGGGGGACGTGCGGCGGGTGGTCGGCGCTCTGCGCGCGGCTCTGTGACGTCAGGCCTCCCGCATCGAGTGCACGGCCGTGTGGAAGCCGGTGTTGACCGCGGTGAGACCGCCGTCCACGACCAGGGTCGTGCCGGTGATCCAGGCCGCGTCGCGGGAGGCGAGGAAGGCGACGGCGGCGGCGATGTCCTCGGGCTCGCCGACCCGGCCGAGGGGGTAGAGCTTCTCGATCCGGGAGATCTCCGTGTCCCGGCCCTCCCAGGCGGACGTACGGACCGTGCCGGGTACGACCATGTTGACGCGCACCCCGCGCGCGGCCGCGTGTCCGGCGAGGGTGCGGGTCAGGGAGCCGAGGCCCGCCTTGGCCGCGCTGTAGGCGTGGTTGCCGAAGTCCTGGAGGCCGTTGACGGAGCCGATGGTGACGATCGCGCCGCGTCCGGAGGCGACCAGGTGCGGGAGGGCCGCGCGCGAGCAGCGGTAGGGGCCGCTCAGCGTGATGTCCAGGTCCTGCTCCCACGCGTCGTCGGGTTCGTCCTCGAAGAGCGGGGTCATGCGGGTGCACCGGGCGGCGCAGTTGACCAGGACGTCCAGCCCGCCGAAGGCCTCGACGGCGTGCGCGACGGCCGCCTCCACCGCCGCCCGGTCCCCCACGTCGCACGCCGACGCCCGGACGGACAGGCCCTGTTCGCGCAGCCCGGCGGCGGTCTCCTCCACCACCTCCCCGTCCCGGTCGGTCAGCAGCACGCTCGCGCCCTCCTCGGCGAGCCGGCGCGCGGCCGCCGCGCCGATGCCGCGGGCCGCGCCCGTGACGAGAGCGGTATGTCCCTCGAAGCGCTGTGTGTGGGTCATGGGCCGAAGATAGTTCCTCAATGATCAACAGGACAGATACCGTGCGCCCATGTCCGCGTTCATACAGCAACTCCCCGCGCTCATAGGCGTCGTCATCGGTGCGCTCGGTTCCTATCTGGCGGTCGTGCGGGGCGACCGGGTTCGGTTCGGCCGCGAGCAGGCGGCGCGGTGGGAGGAGCGCAAGCTCGCGGTGTACGCCGACTACGCGCGGGTGCTGAAGAGATCCGTCACCCTCGCCTACCGGGCCGCCGCCCACTTCGGCATCGACCGGCACCCGGACCCCCTCACCCCGGAGGAGGCGAGACCGCTCCTGACCGAGGCCACGTCCGAACGGGACCCGGCCGGGGAGGCGCTGATCCTGCTGGGCAGCCCGGAGGTGGTGGAGCGGGCCCGGGAGTGGGTCGTCACCCTGATGGAGATGGAGGCCTTCCTGCGCTCGGACTCACGGGACCGGGCGGCCTGGCAGGCCCTGGTGGACCGGCACCGCGCCGGACGCGCCGGGTACTACGCGGCCGTACGCGACGATCTCGCCCTGCCTCCCGGCCACTCCGCGCGCTGGCCCCTCCAATTCCCTCAGCGGTAACCCGTCGTGTCCGCCGGCTTCCCCGCGTCCTGTACCTCCACCAGGTACCGCCACGCGTCCGGCCGGCTGCCGTCCAGGTCCGTGAAGCCGTACACCTGGGCGAGGCCGCCGCTGGAGAGGGACGCGCCGTTCCAGCGGGCCACGTCGGGGTCGGCGGCGAGGGCGGCGACGGCCCGGCCGACGTAGCGCGGGGTCTCGGAGATGGCGAAGTGGGGGACGCGTGCGAGGGCCTCGCGCCAGTTGTCCTCGCGGACTCCGTAGATGTCGAGCATCATCTCCGAGCGCAGCCAGCCCGGGGTCAGCGCCACGGCGGTGGCCCCGCGCGGGCCGAGTTCGTGGCCGAGGGCGAAGGCCATGCGCAGCACGGACGTCTTGGCGAGGTCGTAGAAGAAGGAGACGCGGTAGTTCTCGCGGTTGTAGGCGTCGGTCCCGTCGGTCATCTCGACGACCAGGCCGCCGGGTCGGCGCAGCAGCAGGGGCAGGGCGTGGTGGCTGGTGATCGCGTGGGTCTCGACCGCGAGCCGGAGCAGTCGCAGGCCTTTGTCGAGGTCGTGCTCCCACACCGGGCTGTCCCACGCGAAGAGGTGTTCGCCGCCCCAGATGTCGTTGACGAGGATGTCGAGGCGGCCCTGCTCGTCCGCGACGCGGTCGACGAGCGTGCGGACCTGTGCCGGGTCCAGGTGGTCGGTGGGGACGGCGATGCCGCGGCCGCCGGCGGCGGTGACGAGGTCGGCCGTGTCCTCGATGGTCTCGGGACGGTCGTACTCCGACCGCCGGGTCCGGGTACTGCGTCCGGTGACGTAGACGGTGGCACCCGCCGCCCCGAGTTCCACGGCGATACCGCGGCCGGCTCCCCGGGTCGCTCCGGCGACCAGTGCGACCTTGCCCTGAAGCGGCTGTGACATGTCCGACCTCCCGTTGTGCCCGATGTCTCTACGATCATGGCGGGGAAGCCAGACAACCTCTGTCGTGATTTACGGGAGGGTCATCCTGTCGCGCGGAGTTTCTCGTCCAGGGTGTCCAGATCCGGCAGGAACCAGATGTGGCCGCCCTGGTTCGTCTCGTGGACGAAGTCGCGCAGGGCGGTGCTGTCGTCGGTGTGACGGGTGACGTCACCGACGACGGCGAGACGGACCCGGTAGGTCACGAACTTCTGCATGACCGCGCCGGCGACGCCCGATCGCAGCCGGAAGAACTCCTCGCCGACCCGCGCCACGGGCACGGCGACCACCTGGGCGTCGCGGCCCATCGCGTCGCCGATCAGGTCGAGGGCGGCCCGCTCGCCGTCCAGCGGCGGGCCGTCGGGGGCGCAGTGCAGGACGTTCACGCCGTGCAGGGGCACGACGTCGTCAGTGGCCACGGTCGATCCACTCCTGGAGGTGCGGGGCCTCGGCGCCGATGGTGGTCGGGTCGCCATGGCCGGTGAGGACCTTCGTCTCGGGCGGCAGGCCGAGCAGCCGGTCGCGGATCGAGTCGATGATCGTGGGGAAGTGGGAGAAGGAGCGGCCGGTGGCGCCGGGGCCGCCCTGGAAGAGGGTGTCGCCGGTGAAGACGGCGCCCAGGGCCGGGTCGTACAGGCAGACCGCGCCCGGTGCGTGGCCGGGGGTGTGGATGACCGTGAGGTCGGCGCCCGCGGCCTCGATCACCTGGCCGTCCAGGAGGTGGGCGTCGGGGTCGCGGTCGGGGTGGGTCTGCTTCCACAGCGGCAGGTCGTCGGGGTGCAGCCAGATGGTGGCACCGGTGCGGTCGGCCAGGGCGGGGGCCGCGTCGATGTGGTCGTTGTGGGCGTGGGTGCACACGATCGCGGTCAGCCGCCGGTCCCCCACGGCCTCGGCGATGGCGTCGGCGTCGTGGGCGGCGTCGATGACGATCACCTCGTGGTCGTCGCCCACGATCCAGACGTTGTTGTCGACGTCCCAGGTGCCGCCGTCGAGGCTGAACTGGCCACTGGTGACGAGGCGTTCGATGCGGGCGGCCATCAGAGCACCACCACCGAGCGCAGGACGTCTCCGCCGTGCATCCGCTCGAACGCCTTCTCCACCTCGTCGAGTTGAATGGTCTCGGTGACGAACGCCCCCAGATCCAGGCGGCCTTGCAGATGCAGGTCGATGAGCATCGGGAAGTCGCGGGAGGGCAGGCAGTCGCCGTACCAGGACGACTTCAGGGAGCCGCCGCGGCCGAAGACGTCCAGCAGCGGGAGTTCCAGCTTCATCTCCGGGGTCGGCACACCGACCAGGACGACGGTGCCGGCGAGATCGCGGGCGTAGAAAGCCTGCTTGTACGTCTCCGGGCGGCCGACCGCCTCGATGACGACATCGGCGCCGAAACCGCCGGTCAGCTCCTGGATCGCCTCGACGGGGTCGGTCTCGCGGGAGTTGACCGTGTGGGTGGCGCCCATGCTGCGGGCCTTCTCCAGCTTCCGGTCGTCGATGTCGACTGCGATGATCTGCGCGGCGCCCGCCAGGCGGGACCCGGCGATGGCGGCGTCGCCGACACCGCCGCAGCCGATGACGGCGACGGAGTCACCGCGGCCGACGTTGCCGGTGTTGATGGCG
Source organism: Streptomyces sp. NPDC047072 (assembly GCF_040643855.1). NCBI lineage: Bacteria > Bacillati > Actinomycetota > Actinomycetes > Kitasatosporales > Streptomycetaceae > Streptomyces > Streptomyces sp. NPDC047072. The sequence continues at coordinate 35,293 of NZ_JBEYVC010000039.1, forward strand.
GCGCCGATGCCCGCCATGACCCCGCAGCCGAGCAGACCGGCGACCTGCGGCGCGACGGCCGGGTCGACCTTGGTGCACTGTCCGGCGGCGACGAGAGTCTTTTCGGCGAAGGCGCCGATGCCCAGGGCGGGCGAGAGTTCGGTGCCGTCGGTGAGCGTCATCTTCTGCTTCGCGTTGTGGGTGTCGAAGCAGTACCAGGGGCGGCCGCGCAGACAGGCCCGGCAATTCCCGCACACCGCACGCCAGTTGAGGATCACGAAGTCACCGGGCGCAACGTCGGTGACGCCCTCGCCGACCGACTCCACGACACCCGCGGCCTCGTGACCCAGCAGGAACGGGAACTCGTCGTTGATCCCGCCCTGCTTGTAGTGCAGGTCGGTGTGGCAGACGCCGCACGCCTGCACCTGTACGACGGCCTCGCCCGGTCCCGGGTCCGGCACCACGATCGTCTCCACCCGGACCGGCTGATCCTTGCCGGGGGCGATCACTCCGCGTACCTCCTGCGCCATGACCCTGACCCCTTCCCTCGCCTGATGCACGTCCCCTCGACCCTATGGGTGACTGATCAGTAACCTCAGCGCGGGAAGTCCCGGCCCGTCCCTGGGCGACCGCCGCGTGCAGGGCCGGCTTGGACTGGCCGTAGACGGTGACGGGGCCGTACTCGCCGGTCAGGTTCAGGTCGGCGCGAAGTGGCCGAGGTGGTTGGTTCCGAGCTGCCCGTCGAAGCCGTCCTTGGTGGTGGACTCCGGGAGGTTCATCACCCCCGCGTTGTTGATCAGCAGACGGCCGTGGTTGGTCTCTTGCCACGCGCGGGCGCGGGTCGTCGTCCCCGGGCACGGACAATGACCCGCCCCTCAAGCCGCCGTGTTCACCCCTGCCGCTGCACCATCTGGCCGCGCGTCGCCCCCGCGGCTCTCAAAGGCGCCGGTGAGCAACTCGCCCGGCATGCCGAGGTGGCGTTCGCCGTTGCAGTCAGTGGTCAGCATCCGCGTACGGCGCATCAAACAGGCCGCGTCCCTCATCCAACCTGCACGGCCGTCTGATCCATCCCAGGCCGACGTAGCGGACGGGGGTCAGGTGCGTATCCGGCCGTGAGTGTCGATGGGCACGTGCCGCCACGCTCAGGGCCGTGCTGCTCACATTGCGGCCAGCGCGTGACCCGCGTTCCCGTGGATGGGGCCGGTGCGCTGGGACAGCGGCAGGCCGGTGCCCCCGTTGGCGTGGGCGATGATCTCCGCGGCGATGGACATCGCCGTCTCCTGCGGTGTGCGGGCGCCGAGGTCCAGGCCGATCGGGGAGCGCAGTCGGGCCAACTGGTCCTGGGGGAGGCCGACTTCGCACAGGCGGTCGAGGCGTTCGTCATGGGTGCGGCGGGATCCCATCGCACCGACGTAGCCGACCGGCAGATCGAGGGCCAGCCGCAGCAGGGGGATGTCGAACTTGGCGTCGTGGGTGAGGACGCAGATCGCGGTACGGGTATCGACCTCGGTTCGTTCCAGATACCGGTGCGGCCAGTCGACCACCACCTCGTCCGCGTGCGGGAAGCGGGTCCGGGTGGCGAAGACGGGACGCGCGTCGCAGACGGTGACCCGGTAGCCGAGGAAGCTGCCCGCCTGGCTCAGCGCGGCGGCGAAGTCGACGGCTCCGAAGATCAGCATGCGCGGCCGGGACGCGTGGACATGGACGAGGACCGACAGCTGTTCGGGGCAGGTGGACGCGTCGCCGCCGACCTCGACGCGGGCGGTACGTCCGGCCCGTAGGAGGGCACCGGCCTGTGCCGTCACCAGCCGGTCCAACTCTCCGTCGCCCAGGGCCCCTTGGGCCGCGTCACCGAGGACGCACACCGTACGGCCGAGGAGTTCCTCGGGTCCGTCGACGACCTGTGCCACGGCCGCTGGCCGGCCTGACACGGACTCCGCGAGGGCCGCGGCCAGGTGGGGCTGCGCTGCCGGGTCAACGCGCTGGACCAGGACGTCGAGTTCGCCGCCGCAGGTCAGTCCCACGGCGAAGGCGTCGTCGTCGGAATAGCCGAACCAGGCGCGTTGCGGGGCGCCCTGCTCATCGAGCACCTGACGGCACAGGTCGTAGACGGCGCCCTCGACGCAGCCGCCGGAGATGCTGCCGACCGCGTTGCCGTCCATGTCCACCGCAACCGACGTACCGATGGGCAGGGGTGCGCTGCCGGTGACGTCAACGGCGGTGGCCAGGGCGAAGGGGCGGCCCTCGCGGCACCAACTGTGCAGTGTGTCCGCGATGTTCAACATGGCCTGTCTCCGTGGGTGTGGGGAAGGGCGGGCACGGGGTGCCCCGGGGCCGGGCTTCTCCTCCGTGCCCCAGGGCACCCGGCTCAGAGCAACGCCTCCGCGGTGATGGGGAGTTCGCGGATGCGGCGGCCGGTGGCGTTGTAGACCGCGTTGGCGACGGCGGCCGCCACACCGACCTGGACGACCTCTCCGATCCCCTTCACCCCGAGGGGGTCGGCGTCTGGGTCCTCACCCTCCAGGTAGATGGCCTTGAGGTCGCGGATGTCGGCGTTCACCGGGACGAGGTAGTCGGCGAGGCTCGCGTTGACGATCCGTCCGTCCCGGTGGTCGGTGACCGTGTGCTCCAGGAGGGCCTGGCCGATACCGCCGACCATGCCGCCCAGCGCCTGGCTGTCGGCCAGCTTGGGGCTGACGATGCGGCCGACGTCGTAGACGCCGAGCATCCGCCGTACCCGGACCAGGCCGAGGCGAGCGTCCACGCCGACCTCGGTGAAGACCGCGCCGTAGGAGAAGTACGAGTGGCGCGCGGGCTCCGGCGCCCCGGCGTAGGCGCCGACGGCCTCGATGTGGGTGAGCTTGTTGCGGGTCAGCAGCCGCTGGTAGGTCTCGCCGCGGGCCGGGTTGCCCTGGACGTGCAGTCGCCCATTGCGGACGACGACGTCCTCGGCCCGGACGCCGTACAGCGGCGACTCCTCGTCCTCGACGGCCAGTTGGATCGCCCGGTCGCGGACCTTGTTGCACCCGTCGAGGACAGCTGAGCCGACGACCGTCATGGTCATCGAGCCGCCGTGCGGCGGGGTCGGCGGGTAGAGGGAGTCGCCGAGCCGGAAGGTCACGTTACGCATGGTCAGCCCGAGGGCGTCCGCGGCGACCTGGGTCTGGGAGGTGTAGGTGCCCGGGCCCATGTCGATGGTGGCGGCCTCGGCCACCGCCGTGCCGTCGGCGTCCAGACGGACCCGGGCCTGCGCGGGGAAGCGACCCGGGTCGTACACGGCCGCGGCCATGCCCAGCCCGATCAGCCAGTCGCCGTCCCGCGTCGAGCGGGGCTTCGGGTTGCGCCGGTCCCAGCCGAACTCCCGTGCGCCGACGGTGTAGCACTCACGCAGCCGACGCGTGGACCAGGGCAGTCCGTTCGACTCGTCCTCGGGCGGCTCGTTGCGCAGCCGCAGTTCGATCGGGTCGACGCCGATCCGGTTCGCGAGTTCGTCCATGGCCGACTCGATGGCGAAGGACGCGCTCGCGAAGCCCGGACCGCGCATCCAGATCGGAGTGTTCACGTCCAGCGGCACCTTGCGGTACGCCTGACGGACGTTGGGGGTGCTGTAGAACATCTGGCCGGCGAGCATGATGGCCTCGTCGAACTTCTCGTACGACGACGTCTCCGCGTCCATCTCGTGCACCATGGCGGCGAGTCGGCCCCGCCGGTCGCTGCCGAGCCGGATTCGGTAGTCGTAGGAGGGGCGGAAGCCGGTGCCGAAGTACATCTGCTTGCGGCTCAGGACGACCTTGACGGGACGCTTCAACTCGCGCGCCGCGAGGGCGGCGACCACCGTGTGCGGCCAGCAGCGCAGCCCGCTGCCGAAACCGCCCCCGACGAACGGCGAGATGACCCGCACCGACTTCATGGGCAGGTCGAACACGGTGGAAAGCTCGGTCTGGGTGCCCACCACCCACTGGGTCTTGTCCCAGACGGTCAGCTTGTCGCCGTTCCAGCGGGCGATGGTGGCGTGCGGCTCCATCGGGTTCTGGTGGTTGCGCGCCATGCGGTAGTCGAGGTCGAGTCGTACGGCCGCCGCACGCAACCCCGCCTCGGCGTCGCCGCGCGCGTACGTGGTCGGCTCGTCCGGCTCCGCCTCGGCCATCTCGGTCGAGGGCTTCGTCGCCTCGTAGCCGACCCTGACCAGACTCGCGCCGTGCTGCGCGGCCTCCAGGGTGGTGGCGACGACGACCGCGACGGGCTGGCCGTGGAAGAGGACCTTGTCGTCCTGGAAGACCCGTAGCCGCCGGCCCTCCGGGTTGTTCGACCCGGGGTTGTCGAGGTACGGCAGTTTCGGCGCGTTGCGGTGATGGATCACGCGGAGTACGCCGGGATGCCTCTCGGCGGCACCGGTGTCGACGGAGGTGATGCGGCCCCGGCCGATGCTCGCGTCGACGATGACGGCGTGCAGGACGCCGTCGACGTCGTGTTCGGCTGCGTACTGGGCCTTACCGGTGACCTTGAGTCGCCCGTCCACGCGGGACAGCGGGGCGCCGACGGCCGCCCGGGGCTGGGGACTCACTTCGTACCTCCCACGACACGCAGCTGACGCTCGACGGTCCGCTTGAGCAACTCGGGCTTGAAACCGTTGTATTGGAGGGTTCGCGCCCCGTTGGCAGCCCGCTCGGCGGCCTTGGTCCACAGGGCGTTCGACGGCCGCTCCCCTATGAGCGCGCGCTCGACGGCGGGCAGTTTCCACGGCACGGTGCCCACGCCTCCGGCGGCGACCTTGGCCTCACGGATCACCCCGCCGCGTACGTGCAGGGCGACTGCTGCCGACGTCAGGGCGAACTCGTACGACTGCCGGTCGCGCACCTTCAGATAGCCCGACTTCAACGGGCGTGGCAGGGCCGGGAGTTCGACCGCCGTGATCAACTCGCCGCGTCGGAGCGCCTGTTCACGGTTGGGTGTGTTGCCGGGCCGCAGCAGGAAGTCGGCGAAGGGGATACGGCGCTCCCCGTCCGGGCCCAGCAGATGCACCGTCGCGTCCAGCGCGGCGAAGGCCACGGCGACGTCGGAGGGGTGCGTGGCCACGCAGGCGTCGGAGGTGCCGAGGATCGCGTGGGTGCGGTTGTGACCCTTCAGCGCGGCGCAACCCGAGCCCGGCTCACGCTTGTTGCAGTCGGCGGTCACATCGCGGAAGTACGTACAGCGGGTGCGCTGCATGATGTTGCCGCCGATGGTGGCCATGTTCCGGAGCTGGGCCGACGCGCTCAGCTCCAGCGACTCGGAGACGACCGGGAACAGGGAGCGCACCTTGGGATGGGCGGCGGTCTCGGCCATCGTCACCAGTGCGCCGATCCGCAGCCCACCGCCCTCGGTGGCTCTGACCTCGCGCAGGGGAAGGCCATAGATGTCGACCAAGGTGTCGGGCCGTTCGACGGTCTCGCGCATCAGGTCGACGAGCGTGGTGCCGCCGGCGATGTAACGCCCGCCGCGGTGACCGGCGTCGAGGGCCTGGCGCGTGGTGGAGACACGCGTGTACGAGAAGGGCTGCATGGTTCACTTCCCCGCCGTCTGTTCGACCGCGCGCACGATCTTTACGTAGCAACCGCACCGGCAGATGTTGCCGCTCATCCACTCCCGGATCTCCTCCGGGGAACCCGTGTGGCCCTCCTGGATGCAACCGACCCCAGACATGATCTGCCCCGGCGTGCAATAACCGCACTGGAAGGCGTCCTCGTCGATGAACGCCTGCTGCAACGGGTGCAGTTGATCCCCCTCGGCCAGACCCTCGATCGTGGTGACCTCCGCACCTTCGAGCCGAACCGCCAGCGTCAGACAGGAGTTCACCCGCCGCCCATCGACCAGCACCGTGCACGCCCCACACGCACCCGCGTTGCACCCCTTCTTCGAACCGGTCAGGTCGAGGTGCTCACGCAGCAGGTCCAGCAGCGAGGTGCGATTGTCCACCGTCACGGTCCGCCGGGCGCCGTTCACCGTCAGGGACACCCGGCTGGACGGCGACGCCACGGCGGCCGCCGCGTCCTGCGAACCGGCCAGGACGGACCCGCCGATCACCCCGCCCGCGACGGCCACGCCACCGACCGCGGTCGTGGTGGCGATGAAGGTCCGCCGGGTGGGCGCCGAGGGGGACGCGTCCGGTTCGGTGGGGGGCGGTACGGCGGACACGGAGTCAGTGGACACAGGTGCTCCTTCGCGTGACGGGGCGGCTCGGCGGCAGGGAGGAGGGGTGATCAGCTGTTGACGAGGACCTTGAGGCTCTTGCGGTCGGCCATGGCCTGGTAGCCGCCCGGGACACCGTCGAGGCCGGTGGTGACGTCGAAGACCCTGCCGGGCTCGATGGCTCCGCTGAGGATCTCGGGCAGCAGTTCCTCGATGTAGGCGCGCACCGGCGCGGGGCCACCGGCCAGCCGGATGTTGTGGCGGAAGAGGCTGCCGAAGCCGATCGGGGCCTCCTCGTACTGCGGGACGCCGACCCGGCTGATGACACCGCCCGGTCGGACGACGCCGACGGACTGCTCGTAGGCGGGCAGGTTGCCGACGCACTCCAGGACCACGTGCGTGCCGTGTCCGCCGGTCAGTTCCCGCACCTGGGCGATGCCTTCCTCGCCCCGTGCGGAGACCACGTCGGTGGCGCCGAACTCCCGGCCGAGGTCGGTGCGCGCCTGGTGACGGCCCATCAGGATGATCTGCTCGGCGCCCAGACGCCTGGCCGACAGCACGCCCAGCAGGCCGACGGCCCCGTCGCCGATCACCGTGACGCTGGTGCGCTCGCTGACACCGCCCGCCACGGCCGCGTGGTAGCCGGTGCCGAACACGTCCGACAGCGTCAGCAGGGACGGGATCAGGGCGGAGTCCGCGGCGACCGGGAGCTTGACGAGGGTGCCGTCGGCGAGCGGGACCCGGACCGCTTCGGCCTGACCGCCCTCGTCGGGCACCCCGTCCCAGAAGTCGGCCTGGGCGTGGGCGCAGGAGGTGTGCAGGCCCTCGCGGCAGAACGCGCAGGTGTTGTCCGAGATGGCGAAGGGGGCGACGACCAGGTCGCCCCGCGTGACGGTGGTGACCTCGGAGCCGGTGTCCTCGACGACGCCGAGGAACTCGTGCCCCATCCGCGCCGGGCCGCCCTCCGACGTCATCGAGGCGTACGGCCACAGGTCGCTGCCGCAGATGCAGGAGGCGGTGATGCGGACCAGCGCGTCGGTGGGGTGCTTGACGACGGAGTCCGGGACGTTCTCGACGCGGACGTCACCGGCGCCGTACATGAGGGTTGCGCGCATGATGTGTTCTCCGATGGTGGTACGTGATCCGGGTGCTTGCCCGCTCTCGGCCGCCGTAGAGGAGGGGCGGGTCTGCCCGCGACCCGGTGCACGGGTCTTCGATCCGGCGTGCCGGCATGCGGTCGACCCCACACAACCGCCCTCGCCGCAGCGGAGGAAGGTCGTGTTTATGGGGGGTATAACGTCAACCCCCCAAAGGGGCGGCCGAAGCTCGCGCCGAACGTCTCGCGCGCCGGGTCATCGGCCGCCGACCACCACGCTGCCCCCGCGGGGCTGTCACCCCATCACGCTCACCCCGTCGGGCGCTGCCGCTCAGCGCCGCGTCTCGTACCTGGTGACGAGCACCCCGTCGGGAAACGTCCGCGTCTCCAGCAGGCTCAGCCTCACCCAGCCGTCCAGCGCGCTGAAGAACGGCGTGCCACCGCCGGTCAGGACCGGGTGGGTGGCGATCACGTACTCGTCGATCAGCCCGGCGCGCATGGCCGCCCCGGCGAGCGTCGCGCCGCCGATGCTCATCGGGCCGCCGTCCTCGGCCTTGAGCCGGGCGATCTCGGCGATCGCGTCACCGGTGACCAGGCGGGTGTTCCAGTCGACCTTGTCGATCGTCGAGGAGAACACCACCTTCGGCGTGTCCCGCCAGTTCCGTGCGAACTCGATCTCCGCCGGGGTGGCGCCCGGCTGCTGGTCGCCGGTCGGCCAGTGGGAGCTCATCGTCTCCCACAGCTTGCGCCCGTACAGCGTCAGGTCACTCGCCTTCTCCTGGTCGAGCCACCACTGGAACAGCTCGTCGCTCGGCGGTCCGCCCCAGCCGATGTCGTCGCCGGCCGCGGCGATGTAGCCGTCCAGGGTCAGGTTCATGCCGTAGATCAGTTTCCGCATGGGCAGGCCTTCCGTCCGTGGGTGTTCGGCGTAGGGACCGGCGCGGCGTCGAAAACTCATCGGTGCGCGCTCCGGGCCCGTTCGGTACCCGGGGTGATCCTCATGCCCCGACCACTGTTCACGGCACCAGACAGGCCCTAGCTCTGCATCGTCAGTCGGGCCTGGTCGAATCGGTGGGCGGTGAGGTCTTCGGAGCGGATGAGCCAGTAGAGGGCGCCCTCTTCGGCCCAGGTCATCTTCGCCTCGCTGTCGCTGCCGAACTGGGCGAGCAGCACCCAACGTTCGGCTTCCCGATCCAACGGTTCGTCGCCCCACTCGTACATGCCGCCGAGCACCGCGTTCGCGATCTCGTACTCCACCGGGCCCTGGACCGGCACCGCATGGCCGCCGATCTGGTGGTCGATCCGGGTGCGGAGCCGCCCGAAGCCGCGGAGGAACGGTTTGAGCTCGGCGGGAGTGTCACGGGGGCGGGGCCACTGCCGGCTGTCGCCGAGCAGCGCTCGCCGGGCCTGGGGCAGCCACAGGTCCGGGGCGCTTTGCTCTGCGTCCGCACCGAGTTCCACCCTCGGGAACGCCTCCAGAACGGGGGGCGTGTCCGCCGGCAGGACCGGGGTGTTCTCCGGGACGTACAGCACCTGGGCCCCGGCCCGGGTCTCGGGGTCGTCGACGGACACGAAGGCGTCTTCGTCCGCCTGGCCGTCGAAGTAGAAGAAGAGCAGGGTTCCGTCCCGGGGAAACTCCTCGACCAGTCCGTCTCGGGGCAGCGCGGCACACCGCACGGAAGCGACGAAGCACAAGGGGCCGTATCCGGGCCACTCGGGCCAGGCGACTCCGGCCGGAAGCTCCGGGGCCCCGCCGAGGACGGCCACGACCTGCTCATCAGCTTCGGCTCGGCGTAGACGTACGCACGGGTGCAGGAGTGCTGTCCAGCGCTGAGCGAGATCGTCGGGAAGATGCTCGGCGGCAAGTCGGGAGTACGGCCCGTCAGTCATGGCATCCATCATTTCCGACTCAGTCGGCGCTGAGGCTTTCGGCGAGTTCCGCGCGGAGTCGGCCTCGCGTACGCATCAGGATCTTGCCGAGCATGTTCTTGCCGGTCCCGGTCCTGCCGCGACCCCAGTAATGGTCGGTGGTGGTGTCCTCGACGATCTCCTCGTCGCCGGTGGAGAGCAGGATCTCCTGGATGTCGGCGTGCGTACGGAACTTGGTCGCCACCGCGCGCCGCATCACGTCGTCCTTGACCCGCTCCCAGTCCCGCCGCAGCGGTCTGGAGGACTCACGGCCCAGTTCCGCCGCCCGCAGTGGGGTGCGAGCGCGTCGGACGAGCTCGGCGTGACGGGTGCCTGCGAACTTCTGTGCCTGGAAGTAGTGCTCCGAGGTGGGCCACCACAGCCCGTCGAGGTCGAAGCCGTGATCGGAGAAGTTCGAGAAGCATCCGTACGGGACCTCGTCGGCACCGTAGAAGTAGACCGTCATGACAACCTCACTCCCGACCTGCCCGTGTCCGCCGGCCGTGCGCGCGCTCAGCCGATGCCGGCGAGCCAATCACGGACCTGCCGATCGACGCCATCGATATCGTCCCGCGGCAGCCACCGCGCAGAGGCCGCACTGAGTACCGAGTGGTACACCAGGCTGGAGAAGGGTCATATCAGCGGGGTGTCCGAGGACGTCGTCGAAGCGGTCGCCAAGGCCCTCCAGCTCGACGAGGACGAACGCACCTACCTCTTCGACCTCGCCCGCGCCGCCAGACCTGCCCACCGCGCACCCACCCGCCGCAAGGACGTCCCGGTCCCGCCCCGCGTGCACTGGATGCTCGACTCCATGACGATGGCCTCGGCGTCCGTACAGAACGGTCGCCAGGACGTCGTCGCCGAGAACCCGCTGGCCCGAGCGCTGTTCTCGCCGCTGTTCGACAGTGCCACCACCAACAAGCGGGGCCGGCACCACAGCCGCGCTGCTGCGCGCGGAAGCCGGACGCGAGCCCCACGACCGGGCCCTGCGTGACCTCATCGGCGACCTGTCCACGCTCAGTCCGGAATTCCGTGCCCTGCGGGCCGCTCACGACGTCCGCGTCCGTCACTACGGCGTCAAGAAGTTCCGGCACCCCGAGGTCGGTCCCTTGGAACTGACCTACCAGTCCCTGCTGCTGCCCCTGTCCACCCGGATCAGCTCGGATCGCGGGTGGGTTCTGCCGCCTCGCGGCGGGTGGCTTCCCAGCTGGCGAGCAGTTTGAGGCGGTCCTCGGAGGGCGTGCCCGGTTCGGCGGTGTAGATGACCAGGCCGTGGAGCACCCGGTTGGCGATCGGGAGGTCCAGGGACTGGTACGTCAGGTCCAGGGGACCGGCATCGGGATGCCGTAGCCGCTTGGCGCCGTCGTGACGGATGCGGACGTCGTGGGCGGCCCACACGGTGCGGAACTCTGTGCTGAGCGTGGACAGTTCACCGATGAGGTCACGCAGGGCCCGGTCATGGGGCTCGCGTCCGGCTTCCGCGCGTAGAAGTGCGGCGGTGATACGGGCGGCCTGGTCCCAGTCGACGAAGAAGTGCCGGGAGCCGGGGTCGAGGAAGATGTAGCGCGCGATGTTGGGGCGCCCGTGCCTGTCGGTGGTATCGCTGTCGAAGATCGGCTTGTGCAGGGCTCGGGCCAGCGGGTTTGCGGCGACGATGTCCTGACGACCGTTGCGTACGAACGCGCCGGACAGGGTCATCGAGTCGAGCATCCACTGGATCCGGGGCGGTACGGGCACGTCCTTACGGCGTGCCGGCTTACGGCCGGCCGGCCTGGCGGCGCGGGCGAGGTCGAAGAGGTAGGTGCGTTCGTCCTCGTCGAGTTGGAGGGCCTTGGCGACCGCTTCGACGACGTCCTCGGACACCCCGCTGATGTGGCCCTTCTCCAGCCTCGTGTACCACTCGGTACTCACACCCGCGAGAACCGCGACTTCCTCACGTCGCAGTCCCGGGACGCGGCGCCTGCCGCTGGTGGGCAGCCCGACGTCCTCCGGGGTGATCTTGGCGCGGCGGCTGGCGAGGAAGTCCCGGATCTCGGCACGGTTGTCGGATCGCTCGTCCATGCCTCCACGGTAGCCATCGGTCGCCACTGAGGGAGGTCGAGCTTGTACCCCCCATAAACCCGACCTTCCTCGGGCCCGAGGAACCCGGTCTCCTGGGACGCGTACCTCGATCGAACCGCCGACGGAGATGACGTATGACGGCGCGAGGACCTGTCCTCGACACACCCACGGATACACGCGCGGAGGAGGGTCAGCAGACCCCCGCCCGGTTGCCGGTCGTCGTCCACGTGCTGGCGCTCGGCACGTTCCTGATGGGGACGACCGAGTTCGTGGTGGCGGGTCTACTGCCGGAGATCGCGGACGACCTCCAGGTCGGCGTGGCCCGGACCGGGCTGTTGATCACCGTCTTCGCGGTCGGGATGATCGTCGGTGCGCCGCTGATGGCCATGCTGACGCTACGGCTGCCCAGGCGCCTGACCCTGATGCTGGCCCTGGCCGTCTTCGCGGTCGGACATGTCGTGGTCGCGGTCGGCTCCGGCTTCGCCCTGCTGCTGGTGGCACGCTTCCTGACCGCACTGGCGACCGGGGCGTTCTGGGCGGTGGCCAACGTGGTCGCCACCCGCGCCGCGGGCCCGGCCGCGCGTTCACGTGCTCTGGGCCTGGTGGGCGCCGGAGCGATGCTCGCCAACGTCGTCGGGGTGCCGCTCGGGGCGTTCGCCGGTCAACTCGTCGGCTGGCGCGGCCCGTTCTGGGCGCTGGCGGCCCTCGCCGCAGCGGCCATCGCACTCATCGCCCGTACCGTCCCGCACGACGACGCCGGTCGGCAGACGGTGTCGGTCCGGACCGAACTGGCCGCACTGCGCTCCGGGCGCCTGTGGCTGGCGCTGGCCGCCTGCGCGACCACGACCGGCGGGGTGCTGTCGGCGTACTCCTACATCGCGCCGCTGCTGACCGACCGGGCCGGTATCGCCGCCGGGCTCGTGCCGCTGGTCCTCGTCGGCTTCGGCGTCGGAGCCCTGGCCGGCTCGGTCATCGGAGGCCGCCTGGGAGACACCCGCCCGCACATGACGACGATCACGGCAGCCGCGCTGACCGCACTCCTGCTGCTGGCGATCTGCCTGTTCTCCGGCTTCGCGGCGCCCACGGTCGTGCTGATCGCTCTGCTGGGCTTCTTCGGGCTCGGTGCCAACCCGGTGCTGATCGCCCTCGCCGTCCGCTTCGCGGGCAGGGCACCCACCCTGGGCTCCGCCCTCACCATCTCGGCGTTCAACCTCGGCACCGCGGCCGGCTCCTGGGTCGCCGGACTCGCCCTCGACTCGTCACTCGGCTCCACCGGGCCCGCGATGGTCGGGACCGGCATCGCCGCGCTCACGCTCATCCCCACGATCGCCCTCGCCCGCACACGCCGTTGAGGGTGTACGGCGACACGTCCGGTGCCCTCTGAAGGGGGCCCTGCGTCACAGTCCGAACAGCGTCGTCGCGTTGCCGTGGCACACGGCTCGCAGCCAGTCCGGACCGAGGCCGAGCCGCTCCAGGGCGTGCAGCTGATGGACGTACGGATAAGGGATGTTGGGGAAGTCGGAGCCGAGCAGGATGCGATCGCCGAGCGCGGCGAGCCGGGGCAGGGCGTGGCGCGGGAACGGCATGAACCCCTCGGTGAAGTCGGTGAACGCCATGGTGGTGTCCAGCCGGACCTGCCCGTACCGCTCGGCGATGCCCAGGAACTCCTCGTACTCGGGCATCCCCAGGTGCGCGACGATCAGCCGCAGCCTCGGATGGCGTGCCAGCACCCGTTCGACCGGCTCGGGGCCGGTGTGCTTGCCGGGCGCGGGCCCGGAGCCGCAGTGGATCACCACGGGGATCCCGGCCTCGGCCAGCAACCCCCAGGCCTGCTGCAGGAGTTCGTCGGCCGGATCGTACGCGCCGACCTGCACATGCGCCTTGAACACGCGCGCGCCCGCTTCGACGGCCTCGCGCACGTACGACTCGACGCCCGGCTCGGGGTAGAGGGTGGCGGTGTGCAGGCAGTCGGGGGTGCGGTGGGCGAAGTCGGCGGCCCAGCCGTTCAGCCACCGGGCCATGCCGGGCTTGTGCGGGTAGAGCATCGAGGTGAATGCCAGGACGCCGAACTGCCGTAGCACAGCGGCCCGTTCCGCCTCCTCCTGTCGGTAGCTGATCGGCCACGCCAGGCCACCGGTCAGCGACCCCTGCCGGTCGAAGTACTCCCAGACCTTGTGCAGGACGCGCTCGGGCATGAAGTGCGTGTGGACGTCGACCAGTCCGGGCAGACCGAGCCGTTCCCGGAACCGGCGGATCTCACCGGCCTCCGCTTCCAAGGTCACATCACTCGTCGCGGCTCGCGAACTCGTGCGGCTGACGGGTTCCTCACGGTGATCGTTCACGCCTCCCACGATCAGCCCTGGCGAGGGAGCGCGTCCACCCCCGTCCGCCTGGCTGCGTGAGGAATCCGTCACCGCAGCCACCGCTCCCGGCCCGCGCGGGCCCCTTGCTACTTGCCGACCAGGCTCATGTGGACCTCGTTGTAGCGGTTGCCGCGGACGCCGATGCGGGTGGCCAGCGCGTCCAGGTCCGCCAGCTCGTCGGCGGACAGGGCGAGTTGGGTGGCGGCGGCGTTCTCCTCCACCCGTGCGATGCGGCGCGTGCCGGGAATCGGCACGATCGACGGGTGCTGGGCGAGCAGCCAGGCCAGGGCCACCTGACCGGGCGTGGCGTTCTTCGCGCGGGCCAGGACGGTGACGTGGTCGATCAGTGCCTGGTTGGCGGCGAGGTTGTCCTGGTCGAACCGGGGGATGGTCGTACGGATGTCGCCCTCGGTGAACGCGGTCGTGGTGTCGACGGTGCCGGTGAGGAAGCCCTTGCCGAGCGGGCTGAACGGTACGAATCCGATGCCGAGTTCGGCGAGCGTGGGCAGGACTTCGGGTTCGGGGTCCCGGGTCCACAGGGAGTACTCGCTCTGTACGGCCGTGACGGGGTGGACGGCGTGCGCACGGCGGATCGTCGCGGCCCCCGCCTCCGACAGGCCGAAGTGCCGCACCTTGCCTGCCTGTACGAGCTCCGCGACGGCGCCCGCGACCTCCTCGATCGGCACGTCGGGGTCCACCCGGTGCTGGTAGAAGAGGTCGATCGTGTCCGTGCGCAGCCGGCGCAGCGAGGCGTCGGCCACCCGCTTGATCTGCTCCGGCCGGCTGTCGAGACCGACGGACTTGCCGTCTTCGATGCGCCAGCCGAACTTGGTCGCGACGACGACCTGGTCGCGCACGGGGGCGAGTGCTTCGCCCACGAGTTCCTCGTTGACGTAGGGGCCGTAGACCTCGGCGGTGTCGAAGAAGGTGATGCCGCGGTCGACGGCGCCCCGGATCACGGCGATCATGTCCTGCCGGGTGCCGGGATTGGGGCCGTAGCTCTGGGACATGCCCATGCAGCCGAGGCCGATGGCCGAGACTTCGAGGCCCTGGCCGCCCTGGCCGCCCTGGCCGAGGATGCGGGTGTGCATGGTGGTGGCTCCTTGCGGTGATCGAGGTCCGGCGGGGGGACGGTTCAGCGGCTGCCGGTGCGGTCCGGATCCGCGGTCGTGGAGGCGTCTTCGGTGGCGGCCCAGGCGGCCAGCAGCTGTAGTGCGTCGTGGGCCGGGGTATGAGGTTCGGCGCTATAGGCGGTCAGGGTCAGGCCGGGCTGCGCGGGCAGCTCCATGGCGTCGAAGTCGAGGGTGATCTCACCGACGACCGGGTGCCGGAAGCCTTTGCGGCCGGTGTGGTGCAGGCGCACGTTGTGCTTGGCCCACACGGTGCGGAACTCCTCGCTGCGGGTGACGAGTTCGCCGATCAGCTCGGTCAGGTCGCTGTCACCGGGAGCCCGTCCGGCCTCGGTGCGCAGCAAGGAGACGGTCGTGTGCACGGACTGCTCCCAGTCGGGGAAGAAGTCCCGGCCGTGCGGGTCCAGGAACTGGAAGCGGGCGATGTTGACCGGGCGCGGCGCGCCCTCGGTGAACAGCGGAGAGTACAGGGCACGGCCGAGGCGGTTGACGGCGAGGATGTCGAGGCGGCCGTTGCGGACGAAGGCCGGGGAGCCGGTCATGGAGTCGAGGACGCGCAGGACGCTCTGCGGGATCGGGCCGCGGGTGCGTTTGGTGCGGCGGGCGGGACGTCGGGCGACGGCCCGGGCCAGGTCGTAGAGGTGGGCGCGTTCGGCCTCGTCCAATTGCAAGGCCCCCGCGACGGCGTCGAGGACTTCCTCGGAGGCTCCGGCGAGGTGGCCGCGTTCGAGGCGGACGTAGTAGTCGACGCTGACGCCGGCGAGCATCGCGACTTCCTCACGGCGCAGCCCGGGCACGCGCCGGTTGCCGCCGTACGCGGGCAGCCCGGCCTGCCGCGGGGTGATCCTGGCGCGGCGGGAGGCCAGGAACTCGCGGATGTCGCTCTGGGTACTCACGCCTCCAGGCTAGGCGGGCCGTCGCGGACGAGGGGGGCTCTGTCAGTACCTGGAACAGCCGTGCCTTCCGCACGCGCGGGACCTGCGGTTCCCTCGGTGGTGGCCGCTGCCGCGGCTCCCGGGCCGCCCGGGTCACACACCGTGCGTCAGCGAAGGAGTCGTCCCATGGCGAAACAGTCCGCACCCCAGGAGCTGGCCGGCATCGCGCCCAAGCTCGTCGAGGTCACCGACGAGGTCCTCTTCGGTGACGTCTGGGAACGGCCCGGGCTCTCCCCGCGGGACCGCAGCCTGGTCACCGTGAGCGTGCTCGCCGCGCTGTACCGCGGAGAGCAACTCGGCTACCACCTGCGCACGGCGCTGGAGAACGGGCTGAGCGTGGAGGAACTGTCCGAAGCGATCACGCACCTCGCCTTCTACGCCGGCTGGCCCAACGCGATGACCGCGATCACCCAGCTCCAGCGGATCGCCGACGAGCGGACCGCCACCTGACCACGCCACCTACACAAGAAGGCTCCACCCATGGAATTGTTGGACAAGCCGCCCACGATCAAGCTCCCCGCCCAGTGGTTCACCGGAGACGCGTGGGCGGACGTCATCTACCGCGGTGAGGAACCCTCCCGTGCCCGGGCGAACGCGGTGCGCTTCGCACCCGGCGCGCGGACCGCCTGGCACAGCCACGGCCTGGGCCAGACCCTCTACATCGTCGAGGGAATCGCCCTGGTCCAGTCCCGCGGCGGCGAGATCCTCCGGGCCCGTCCGGGCGACGTGATCTGGACGCCGCCGGGCGAGGAGCACTGGCACGGCGCCGCCCCGGACCACTTCATGACGCACATCGCCCTGTGGGAGACCGACGAGGTCGACTGGCTCGAACACGTCACCGACGCCGAGTACGGCGGCCCGCCGACCGTCTAGGAGAGTCTCCTCAGACGCTCGGTATCACCTGTGCGCGGGCAGGTCACGCACGCCTCCTGCGGGCGGATCGCGTAGAACATGCAGCAGCCCGTGCGGGTCCGGGTCGGGTGGCCGCCCTCCAGCTCCCGGAAGGACGCGCCGTCCGGGTACGGCGGGACCGCGACCGGGAGGACCTCCGTCGCCGCACTCACCGCCTTCGCCTCCTCGCCCAGCATGCGGCCCATATACCAGATCCCGGAGACCAGGTCGTCGCCGACCATGCCCCACAGCGCCCGGGAGCGACGGCGGGCCACAGGGGCGATCGCGGCCAGCAACGGGCGCATGTGGTCGGCCACCGCCATGCGCAACTGCGCGCACAGCAGCCCTTCCTGAGGGAGTGTCAGTACATCGGGGCGGGCGGCCAGCGAGTCGTCGGGCAGGCAGGCGAGTGACGTTCCGGGCGTGATCGTGTACGTCGCCGACGCGAGGTCCAGACGGAGGTCCTCGGGGTGGATGCGGGGGACGCGTCGCTCCAGGTACCACGGGCCGCCCATCAGGACCCCGATCGTCCAGGCGTAGTCGTGCAGGGCACGTGAGGCGGCGACATCCGGACGCACCTGGACGCCGTAGCGATCGCGAATCCGGACCGCCGACGCCTCGACGAAGGCGTCCAGCGCATCCCGGTCCGCCGCCAGTTCGGCCGCCGTCACGCCCCTTCCCACCTTCCCCGGCTCCGCGATCCGGACGGTCAGCGCCTCACAGACGTCCGTCAACCGCCGGTAGACGTCACCGAGGGCACGGGCGACCGCGTCGACCGGCTCGGTCTTCAGAGTCAGGGACATGGCTCTCCCGCACAGACATTCCACAGAGAAGTGGATAGGTAAGCCTCACCTTACCTCTAAGATGGAGTGCGAGCGATCAAGGTATCCCCATGTCAAAGCATCCACACGGAAGGTTGAAATCTAAAGGAAGGCTAACCTAAGCTCACGGCTCGTGACTGCGACCCCACAGGGCGCTCCTGCCACAGGTATGCCCTCGCCTGCCTTCCGGCACCTGCCCCTCTTCCTCGTCGGCCTCGGCGCCCTCGCGCTCTGCGCCGCCCTGAGCCTCGCCCTCGGCGCGCGTTCGGTACCTCTGTCCACGGTGACCGACGCGCTGTTCGGCGACGCCCACGGACGTGACGCGCTCGTGGTGACCGGGCTGCGGCTGCCGCGTACGGTCATCGGCCTGGCCGTGGGCGCGGCGCTCGGTGTCGCCGGTGTCGTTGCGCAGGCAATCACCCGCAACCCGCTCGCCTCGCCGACCACCCTCGGCATCAACGCGGGCGCCGGTTTCGCGGTCGTCGTCGCGATCTACGCGCTGAAGCTCGACAGCCCGGCCCAGTACGTCTGGTTCGCGTTCGCCGGGGCGGCGGGCGCCGCCCTCTTCGCCCAGGCGCTGGCCCGCCGGGCCGGGGACATCGACCCGGTGCGGCTGGCGCTCGGCGGGACGGTGCTCCAACTCGTCCTGCTCTCCTGGACCTCGGCGGTGATGCTGCTCAACCAGCGCACCCTCGACGAGGCCCGCTTCTGGCTCGCCGGATCGCTGGCGGGCCGTGAATTCGGCGTCCTGTGGCCGGTGTTGCCGACGCTGGTACTGGGCCTGGTCATCGCCCTCGCCCTCTCCCCCGCCCTCAACGCCCTTGCCCTGGGCGACGATTCGGCGCAGTCGCTCGGCGTCCCGGTGGCGCGGATCCGGCTCGCGGGCGGCATCGCGGTGGTCCTGCTCGCCGGGTCGGCGGTCGCCGTCGCCGGTCCGATCGCCTTCATCGGGCTCGCCGCACCCCATCTCGTACGGCCGCTGCTCGGCAACGACCACCGGCTGCTGGTGCCCGGTTGCCTGATCGCCGGTCCGCTCCTGCTGCTGTCGGCCGATGTGCTCGGCCGGATGGTGATCCGCCCCTCGGAGCTGGAGGTCGGGATCGTGACCGCGTTCCTCGGCGCGCCCCTGCTCGCCCTGCTGGCCCGGAAGGTGGCCCGATGACGTACGCCACCGGCCGCAGGAAAACGCTGCTGTACGCGGGCATCGGGGTCGCGGCCCTGTTCGTACTGCTCACCGTCTCCCTGACGACCGGGGAGATGCGCATCCCCGCGACCACCGCGCTGCGGGCGCTCGTCGGGCTCGGGGACCCGGGGGACGTGCTGGTGGTCCAGCAGTTCCGGGCGCCCCGGTCGGTGGCGGCGATCGTCGCCGGTGCCGGGCTGGGCGCGGCCGGGTGCGTGTTGCAGCGGCTGTTCCGCAATCCGCTCGCCTCCCCCGACGTCATGGGCGTCACCGGCGGCGCCTCGCTGGGTGCGGTGGCCCTGATCGCCGCCGGGGCCTCGCAGACCCTGATCCCGGTCGGCGCGCTGGCCGGCGGGCTGCTCGCCGCGCTCCTGCTCGGCGTCTTCGCCTGGCGCTCGGGGCTGGCCGTGACCCGGCTGGTGCTGACCGGGCTCGCCGTCCAGGCGGGACTCGCGGCGGCCGTGAACCTGATGATCGTGCGCTTCCCCGCGGAGCTGGCCGGTTCGGCGCTCCAGTGGACCACCGGCTCGGTGTACAGCCGTACTTGGACCCAGGTGTGGGGAGCGGGCGGCGCCATGGTCCTCGTGCTCACCGTCGCCCTCGTCCTGCACCGCAGGCTCGCGGTGCTCGACCTGGGCGACGACTCGGCGGGCGCGCTGGGACTGCGGACCTCCACAGCACGTCTGCAACTCCTGCTCATCGCCGTGGTGTTGGCGTCGCTGGCCGCCGCGCTCGCCGGTCCGGTGACGTTCGTGGCGCTCGCCGTGCCGCACATCGTGCGCTTCCTGACGGGGCCGCCGACCGCCGCGTCCCTGGCGCTCGCCTCGCTCACCGGCGCGGTACTGCTGCTCGCCTCCGACCTGGTCGTGCAGCATCTGCTGCCGGTCGAGGGGCTGCCCGTCGGCGCGGTCACCGCCACGCTCGGCGCGCCCTGGCTGCTGGTCCTGATGTTCCGCCAGAGCTCGCCCGTCCGCAGGAGTCACGCATGACCGCCCCAGAGAAGCCGGCAGAGCCGCAGCCCCTCGTAGAAGAGCGGGCGGCACCGCCGTGGTCCCCCGTAGAAAACCGGACGGCATCGCCGCAGCCCCCCGCAGAGGAGCCCCGGGTGTCCACGCCCAACCAGCTGTCCACCCGGTCCCTCGATCTGCGCTACGGCGACTGGCTCGTCGTCGGCGGGCTCGATCTCACGCTGCCCGGCGGCGCGGTCACCGCGATCGTCGGCCCCAACGCCTGTGGGAAGTCGACTCTGTTGCGAGGGCTGAGCCGCCTGCTCGCCCCGGCCGCGGGCAGCGTCACGCTCGACGGCGCCGACATCCACCGGATGTCCGCCCGCGCGCTGGCCCTCAGGATGGGCCTGCTGCCGCAGCAGCCGGTCACGCCCGAGGCGATCACCGTGGAGGCGCTCGTACGGCTCGGCCGGTATCCGCACCAGCGGCTGCTCAGCCCATGGTCGGCGGCCGACCAGAAGGCGGTCGACGAGGCTCTGGAGCGCACCGGCACCGCCGCCCTGCGCGACCAGCCAGTCGACCGGCTCTCCGGGGGCCAGCGTCAACGCGCCTGGATCGCCCTGGCGTTGGCGCAGGACACCGAGCTGCTCCTGCTCGACGAGCCCACCACCTTCCTGGATCTGCGCCACCAGCTCGACGTGCTCGACCTGGTGGCCGCCCTGCACGCCGAGGCGGGCCGCACCGTGGTGATGGTGCTGCACGACCTCGGACAGGCCGCCCGGTACGCGGACCACATGGTGGTCCTCAAGGACGGCCGGCTGGCCGCCGCGGGCGCCCCGGCCGACGTCCTCGACGCGGAGCTGGTCAGGTCCGTGTTCGACGTGAACTGCCGGGTGATTCCCGACCCGGAGACCGGCACCCCGCTGGTCGTCCCGAAAAGCAGTGCGGTGCGGCACAAGGCCGCGTCCGCCTGAACCACTCCCTACCCAAGAAAGACCAACCCCCCATGTTCAAGCGCTCACCCCTGCCCGGAACCACCGGATTCACCGGATTCAAGAGACTCCTCTCGGTCCTGCTCGCCGTCCTCCTCGGTACGACCGTCCTCGTGGCCTGCGGCAGCGAGGACTCCTCCGACACCTCGACGACCGCGAAGTCCGCCGCCGACGCGACCGGCTTCCCCCGCACCCTCAAGACCGTGATGGGGGACGTGAAGATCCCGTCGAAGCCCAAGCGGGTCGTCGTGCTCGACACCGGCGAGCTGGACGACGTCACGCTGCTCGGCATCGACCCGGTCGGCGCGGTCGCCCCGCACTTCAAGACCGAGGGCGGCTTCCCGACGTACCTGAAGGGCGAGTTGAGCGGTACGGCGGACGTCGGCCCGCTCCTGGAGCCCAACCTGGAGAAGATCGCCTCGCTCAAGCCCGATCTGATCCTCTCCTCCAAAGTCCGCCACGAGGCCGTCTACGACAAGCTCAGCGCGATAGCCCCGACCGTGTTCACCGAGACCACCGGCGGTGTCTGGAAGCAGAACCTCAAGGTGCACGCCCAGGCACTCGGTCTGGAGAAGGAGGCCGCGGCCAAGCTCAAGGAGTACGAGACGCGGGCCAAGGCGCTCGGTGAGGCGATCAGGAAGAAGGACGGCGGCACCATGCCGACGGCGTCCGTGGTCCGCTTCATCGCCGGTCCGAGCCGGCTGTACCAGTCCAACTCCTACAGCGGTGTGGTCCTCAACGACATCGGCCTGAAGCGGCCCGCCTCGCAGGTCTCGAACGACCCGACGCTCACCATGAAGGACGTCAGCCCGGAGGAGATCGACCGGGCCAACGCCGACCTGATCTTCGTCACCACCGCCGACACCCCGGACAAGACCCAGGAGAAGCAGGTCACCTCCAACCCGGTCTGGAAGTCCCTCCCCGCCGTCAAGGACGGCAAGGTCTTCACCGTCCCCGACGAGACCTGGATGTCCGGCATCGGGGTCCAGGCCGCCGAGCAGATGCTCGCCGACGTGGCGAAGGCCACCGGCGTGGCGCTCCCCCGGCAGTAACTCCCGCTGAACCGGGGCGGGCCGCGTCCACGAGCGCGGCCCGTCCCAACCCCCCACCCGCTAGCGGAAGTTGTTCCTTCTTCATGCGTCTGTATCTGCTCGCCCTCAATCCCACCGACTCCGTCACCGAGGGCTTCCTGCCCGCGGCCGCCCGACTCGGCCTGGACGTCACCGTCCTGACCGATCAGCCCGACGCCCACCGCCGTACGTCTCCGCACGTCGAGGTCCTGGAGTGCGACGTCCGGGACTTCCGGGCCGTGATCACCCGGATCTCCACCCACCACCACCGCCCCGACGCGGTCTTCACCAACAGCGACCACCTCCAGACCCAGGCCGCCCTCGCCGCCGCGTACTTCGGCCTGCCCGGCAAGGACTGGCGGGCCACACTGCGTGCCAAGGACAAGGCGGAGATGCGCAGGCGTCTCACCGACACGGGCGTGGACAGCGTCTGGTCGGCCGAGATCACCGAACCGGTGGCGCCTCTCGACGCCCCGTACCCCTGTGTGCTCAAGCCCCGCGAGGGCGTGGCCAGCGAGGACGTCGTCCTCGTCGACGGCCCGGAGGACCTCGTCACCCGCTCCAAGGAGATCCTGGACCGGCGCCCCGGCACCGTCCTGGTCGTCGAGGAGTACCTCCCCGGCGAGCTCTTCACCCTGGAGACGCTCGGCGACGGCACGGTCCGCCATGTCCTGGGCGGCTTCCGCACCGAGTTGTCGCCACCGCCGTACTTCATCGAGGAGCGCATGGTCTTCGTCCCCGCTCACCCCGAGCCGGTGACACAGCAGGTCCTCGCCCAACTGGACGCCCTGGGCGTCGGATTCGGCGCCTGTCACACCGAGTTCGTGGTGCACGAGGGGCGGGCCCGGATCATCGAGGTCAACTACCGTGCCATCGGCGACCAGTGCGATCTGCTCCTCGCCCGGCTGCTGGACGTCCCGCTCTTCGAGCACATCCTCCGCACCCACCTGGGCGAACCGCTCCCGGCCGACCTGGGCCTGCGCCGCGACGGCGCCGCCCGCCTGGAGTACCCGTGCGCGGACCGCGCCGGCACCCTCGTCGAGGCGCCGGCGGCCACCGAACTCACGGTGGACGGCGTCCATCTGACGTACCGTCCGCTGCGCGAGCCGGGCGAGCGGCACGCGCTGTACCGCACCAACCGCGACTACCTGGGCGTCCTGCGGGCCACCGGCACCGACCAGTCGACGGTGGACCGGGGCGCGGCGGAGTTCCTGGCCGCGCACAGCTGGGAGATCCGACCGTGACCGCGCCGACCGTGCCGGACACCTGCGAGGCCGAGCTGCTCACCCGGGTCCTGTCGGCCCTCCTGCGCGAGGACGTGGTCGGTCTGCGCACCGGCAGCACGCTCGTGCACCGCGTGGACGGCGACTGGCTGCGCCTGCCCGCCCCGGACGGCGACGCCCTGCTCCTGCCCGTCGCCGAGGACGGGTTCCAGTGCGAGTACGCGGCCCGGCAGCCGCTGCTGGTGCGCGAGTCGGACGGCACCGGGCTCAGGACCCACGCCGACGTGCTCACCGCACTGCGGGCGCTCGCCGAGCCCGAGGACCGGGACGGCTTCGACGCCTTCGCCGAGGAGTGCCGGCAGACGCTGGAGACGATGCGGCTGCACGTGGAGACGCAGGACGACGTCACCGAGCGGCTCACCGCGCGCTACGGCGCCGACCCGGCCCGCTGGACCGGCCTCTCCGGCAGCCTGGCGTACGACACCCTCGCCGCCCGGATCGACCACCCCGTCTACCCGACGGCCCGCGGCCGCTCCGGCCTCACCGAGGACCAACTGCGTGCCTACGCACCGGAGTTCCACCCGCGTTTCACCCTGCGGTGGCTCGCCGTGCCCCGGGAAGCGGTCACCATGGTCGGCCCGCTCCCGGGATTCTGGCCCACGCCGTCGGAGCTCGGGCTGCCGGAGGTGCAGGACACCCATGTGGCCCTGCCCGTCCACCCGTTGACCGTAGGCGCCCCGCTCGACGAGGCGCTGCGGTCCACCGGCCTCGCCGGCAGCGCGCTCCTCGCCGAGCGCGCCTACCTGGAGGTCGTGCCGACCCTGTCGATGCGCACGGTCGCGGTGGCCGCGGATCCGTCCGTGCACCTTAAACTCCCGTTGGCCACGGCCACGTTGGGCCTGCGCAACAAGCGCTCGATCAAGCCCGGCACCCTGATCGACGGCGCGGCGGGGCAACGGCTGCTGGAGCGGGCCGCCGCTCGTGAGCACCGGTTCAGGGCGATGATCCTGCACGCCGACGAGACGACATACGCCCACGCGGGCCACGAGTTGCTGGCCTTCCTGTGCCGTCGCTACCCGGCGGGACTCGACGGAGCGGTGGTCGTCCCCCTGGCCGCGCTCCTCGCCCCGGCCCCGGACGGACGGCCGCTCCTCGACCACCTCGCCGACCGGTTCTACGGCGGTGACCCGCTCGCCCTGTTCGACGCGTTGCTGACCCTGCTCCTCGACTGGCAGACCACGCTGTTCGGCCAGGGTGTGGCGCTGGAGTCGCACCAGCAGAACGTCTCTCTGGTGCTGCGGCCCCGGAGCCTGCGGCTGCTGTTCAAGGACAACGACGGGCCCCGCGTCAACACCGCGCGGCTGACCGCCGTACACCCGGGACCCTGGGGCTTCGACGACGCACGGACGTTCGTCACCCAAGACGGCCCGGTCGCCGACCTGTTCGCGACCATCACCGTCCATCTGTGCGCGGGCGCCTACGCGTTCGGGCTTCCCGAACACCGTGCGGCCCTGCTCGCTCTCATCCGGAAGCGCCTGACCGAGGCGGTGGAACGGCTCGGCGGTGACGCGGGAGAGGTGCTGCGGGCCCGAGTGCTGGACGCTCCCCGACTGCCGGTGAAGGCGATGGTGACGGCCGGCACGCTGCTGTCCAAGGAGCGGTCGGGCGCGGCCGACATCAACAAGCACTACACCACAGGGCCCAACTACCTTCTGAGCCCCGGGCGTTCGTCGTGAGCGGGGCGGCCCTGCGGCTGCCGCGTCCGGTGTTCGGCCGTACCCAGGTGCACGCGGTGGCGGGGTGCTACTTCGTCGCCTCGTTCGCCGCGCTCGGGCTGCCGCCGTATCTCACCGAGATCCTCCCGGAGTTGGGCGACCGGCACGCCCGCTGGGCGGGGGTCCTCTATGTCGTGCCGACGGTGTTCGGGGCGCTCTTCGCCCCGCTGTGGGGGCGGCTCGCGGACCGCTTCGGGCGCAAACGGCTGCTGCTGCGCGCCCAGTTGGGGCTGGCCCTGTCCTTCCTGGTCGCCGGCTGGGCGGACTCGCTGGCCACGTTCACCCTGGCACTGATCCTCCAGGGCATCCTGGGCGGCACGTTCGCCGCGTCCAACGGCTATCTGGGGGCCGCCCTCCAGGGCTCCGCCCTGTCCCGGGCGCTCACTCTGATGCAGGGCAGCGCACGGGCCGCGCTCGTCCTCGCGCCGATCGTGGTGGGCTCGCTGTCGGGCTGGCTGTCGCCGCACCGCCAGTACGCGGTGCTCGCCGTACTGCCGCTCACGGCCGCGCTGTTGCTGGCCGCGCTGCCGGAACCGGCAGCGGGCGAGCACCACGAGAGCGAACCCACCACCGGTCCGGTCAGGGTTCCGGTCGTCTCGCTGCGCACCCTGTACACCCTGGAGTTCGCCTTCGTGTTCTCCACCGTCGTCTCCTTCCCCTATCTGATCGCCTTCATCGACGAGCAACTCCCCGGCACGACACCGCTGTTGTCCGGTGTGCTCTTCGCCCTCCCCCACCTGGTCTATCTGATATCGGCCCTCGCCGTGCACACCGCCTTTCGAGGCCGGCCGCGCACGGGGATCGCCCTCGGCTTCGGCTGCATAGCGCTCGGTCTCGCCGGACACGGGGCGGCCGGCTCGCTCGCCGCGCTGATCGCCGTACGCCTGCTGCTCGGTGTCGGGCTCACGCTCGGCCTGGTGTGCCTCCAGGTGCTCGCCGCCGAGTGCGCCGAAGGGCGGGCGCCCGGCGGCATGTTCGGCTCGCTGGAGTTCTTCTCCAAGGCCGGTGCCGTCGCCGCCGGTCTGGCCGCCGCCATGGGCAGCGCCCGCTTCGGCCCGGCCGCTCCCGTCCTCACCGGCAGTGCCGCTGCCGCCGTCGCCGCCCTCGCGACCCTGCTTCCCTCACTGAACCGCCGTATCCGCTGGAGCCGTTGATGCCCTCGCTCATCGATTCGCCCCCGAGCACCACCCTGCCCACCCCCGACGACGTGGTGGCCCACACGCTCCTGAACTGCCTTCTGCGCGAGGTCTCCGCACCCGAACGCCAGAGCGTCGTCACCGACGGACATCTGCTCCTACGACTCCCCCGCCGGGGCGTCCTGCTCCGGGTCGCCCTGCGCCGCACCTCGCTCCTAGGCGCCCACCGGTTCACCGGCGCGGTGAGCGAGCGGCGGGACGGCGGCTGGTCCGAGGTGACGTGGCGGCGGCTCGCCGAGTACACGCAGGACGAACTGTCGCTGCGGACCGGGGTGCGCAACGAGGAGTTCCTCGAACAGGTCGCCTCCAGCCACGAGTCGATCGCCGGCACGCTCGCCGCGCGACGTGACGGTTCCCCAGACGCCTACCTCGCCTCGGAGCAGTCACTGTTCTTCGGGCACCGCTTCCACCCCACCCCCAAGGCCCGCAGCGGTGACCCGCGGTCGTGGGCGGCGTACGCGCCCGAGGCGGGGGCGCCGTTCCCGCTGCGGCACCTGGCCGTGCGCGAGCACCTCGTCGCCGAGGAGTCCGCAGAACCCTGGGCCGTCGCCGCCCTCGACGGACAGCGCGCCGAAGTCCCGCACGGCTACCGCCTGTTGCCCGCGCACCCCTGGCAGTTCGAGACCCTGCGCGAACACCCTGTACTGCGCGCGGCGTTGGACCGCGGTGACGTCCTGGACCTCGGTCCGGGCGGCCGCCCCTTCGCGGCCACCGCGTCCGTGCGCACCCTGTACGACGGCGAGACCTTCCTCAAGTTCAGCCTCAACGTGCGGATCACCAACTGCCTCCGGAAGAACAGCGCTTATGAGCTGTCCGGCGCCGTGGCCCTCACCCGCGCCCTCGCCCCGGCGCTGGCCGATCTCGCCGAGCGTTTCCCCGGCAGTGCCGTACTCCGCGAGCCCGCCTACCGCACCCTCGCCCTGCCCGGCCCCGACGGAACCCCGGACCGCGCCCTGTTCGAGGGCTTCGGCGTCATCGTCCGCGAGGGCCTGCCGCGCCGCCTCGCACCGGCCACCACTCCCCTGCTGGCGGCCGCCGTCGCCGACGAGTACCCGACCGGCCCCGCCCACGTCTCCCGCCTCCTCGGCACCCCGGACGCGCGGGCGGCCCTCGACTGGTGGTCGGCCTATCTGGACCTACTCGTGCCACCGGTCCTGGCCGCCTACTTCGACCACGGCCTGGTCCTCGAACCCCATCTCCAGAACGTCCTGGTCTGCGTGGACCGCGACGGCATGCCCGCCCAGGTCCTCTTCCGCGACCTGGAAGGCACCAAGCTGCTCCCCGAGCAGCACGCGGAGACCCTCGCCGCGCTGCCACCCGAGGTCGCGGGACCGATGACGTACGACGCGCAGCGCGGCTGGGACCGGGTCGTGTACTGCCTGCTGGTCAACCACGTCGCCGACCTGCTCGCCGCCCTCGCCGACCTGCACCCGGACGCGGAGGCCGCCCTGTGGGGCCGGGTCCGGGCGGCCCTCAGCACGTACGCGGACCGGCACGGCTGCCCGCCCCGTCTCGCCGCCCTGCTCGCCGGTGTGCCGCTGCCCGCCAAGGCGAACCTGCTCACCCGCTGGGAGCGCAAGGCCGACCGCGAGGCGGGATACATCCGTCTGCCGTCCCCGCTCGCCGAGGACATCCTGACCGGGAGCACCCGATGAACCCCACCGTCCGAGACCACATCGGCTCCCTCACCTCCGCCGAACTGCCCGCCTATGTCTACGACTTGACTACTCTTCGCACCCACGCGGCCGCCGTCCGCAATGCGCTCCCCGAGCGGGTCGAGGTGTACTACGCGGCGAAGGCCAACCCGGAGCCGGAGATCCTCGCCGCGCTCGGCCCGTACGTCGACGGCTACGAGGTGGCCTCGGGCGGTGAACTCGCCCATGTCGCGAAGGCGGTGCCGGGACGGCCGCTCGCCTTCGGCGGGCCCGGGAAGACTCCGGACGAGGTGACGGCCGCGCTGGAGCTGAGGGTCGAGCGCTTCCACGTGGAGAGCGCGCACGAGCTGCGCGTACTCGCCGAGTTGGCGGCGCGGGTGGCCCCCGGCCGGCGGGTGGCGGTGCTGCCGCGCGTCAACCTCCCGGTCCCGGACGGGTCGTTGGCCGGCAGTTCACTGGCCATGGGCGGTCGCCCGACGCCGTTCGGCATGGATCCGAGCCAGGCACGTGAGGCGATCAAGGCCCTCACGGACGGCACCTGGCCACAGCTCGAACTCCGTGGCGTCCACGCCCACTTGGCGAGCGGACTGGAGGCCGCCGACCAGGTGTCGGTGGCCTCGGCCGTCGTCGACTGGGCCATGGGACTCGGCGTACCGCTCACCGAGGTCGACGTGGGCGGCGGCATGAACGTCGACTACGCGCACCCGGAACGCCGCTTCGACTGGACGACGTACGGCAAAGGGCTCGCCCGGATCACCGAGGCACACCCCGGTCTCACCCTGCGCATCGAACCGGGACGGGCGCTGACGGCGTACTGCGGCTGGTACGCGACCGAGGTGCTGGACGTGAAGTCGAGCCACGGCGAGGACTTCGCCGTCGTCCGGGGCGGCACCCAGCACCTGCGGACACCGGCGACGAAGGGGCACGACCAGCCCTGTTCGGTGCTGCGCGTGGCGCAGTGGCCGCACCCGTGGCCCCGGCCCGCCGCCGGAGACGGCCCGGTCACGCTGGCCGGTCAACTGTGCACGCCCAAGGACGTGTTGGCCCGCGGGGTCGTCGCGCCGGGGCTGCGGGCCGGTGACCGTGTGGTGTTCTCGCTGGCCGGCGCCTACGCGTGGAACATCTCCCACCACGACTTCCTGATGCACCCCCGGCCGGGGTTCCACTTCCTGGACGGTTGACGGAACACGTCGAGGGCCGCCCGGCGATCCGGGCGGCCCTCGACAGACGTACGGAAGGGAGCGGTCAGGCCTCGACGGCGGGCACCAGCCCCATGACGGGCGCCGCGAGGTCGGTGACCTGGTGCAGCTCGTTGAGCTTGTTCAGCTCGTCGACCTGGTTGAGCGCGGCGAGCTGCTTGGAGACCCTGGGCATCTCCGCCTTGTGCTCCTCGGGGATGTCGCTCACCGCGAGCGAGTCGAGCATGGCCATCGGGTGCAGCTGACCGTTGTCCGGAACAGCCGCCTCGGCGGCGTTCGCGAGAGGTGCGGTGAGACCGGCGACGCCGACGGCGAGACCCACGGCGGCGACGATACGTCGAGTTGAGATCATGCTCTGGGCAACGCCGAGAGCACCCTCACGGACACGGCCGCCCTCGCCCGCTCACCCGACAGGCGCAGTACCCGGTCCGCGGTTGCCGAGTCCGCGCCCCGGCGGCCTTCCCCGTCTGCGCTTGCCGGGACCGCCGGGGCGGAGGAGTCTCGAAGGGAGAGGCCCTGCGCGGCCCGCTCCTCGCCAGGCCGCGGCCCTCGAAGGAGGTCACCATGGGCACCATGTCACGCCCCGGCTTCGACACCGAAGCCCTGCGCCGGGGCATCGAAGGAACCACCGCGGCGACCCTGCTGTCGCTCTACGCGGACGACGCCGAGATACGCGTCGTGGACCGCAACACCCAGCCCAGCAACCCCAAGGTGCTGCACGGCCGGGACGAGATCAGTGCGATGCTCGAGGACGTCTACAGCCGCGACATGACGCACAAGCTGGAGCAGTGTCTCGTCGACGGCGACCAGGTCGCCTTCAGCGAGTCCTGCCGGTACTCCGACGGGGTGCGCGTGCTCTCCGAGTCGATGCTGACCCTCAAGGACGGCAAGATCGTCGAGCAGACCATGATTCAGGCATGGGACGAGTAGGGAGGAATCCGCCGGGGGTCCAGATCACGTCTCGTCCGACCTGGACCTTCTCGGCCCGGGCGGGCTCGCCGCAGCTGGTCCCGCCTCGATGGACACGACCAGTTTCCGCAGCAGGTCTGCGAGCGTCAGCCGCTCTGCTGCGGTCAGTGCTGCGAGGAGCGCGATCTCTCCCTCCTCCTCGGAAACGATCTGCCGTTCGAACGCAGCGTGCCCGGCTTCGGTGAGCCGGACCGTGACCCGCCTGCGGTCGCCCTTCTCGTGTGTACGGCCGATGAGCCCGGCCTCCTCCAGCGGACCGAGGCGCGCCGACAGGGCGCCCCTGGTCAGTCCCAGCTGGTCGGCGAGGAGCGAGGGGCTCGCGGTGTACGGCGGTCCCTGCCGGCGCAGGGTGAGCAGCACCTTGTACTGCCAGTGCCGCAGCCCCTCCGTGTCCAGGGTGGTACGGCGGGCCTGGGAGGCGTGCCGGGCCACAATGTTCAGCCGCGCGAAGATCGCCTCCTTGACCGGGTCCAGCCAGTCCAGTTCCTTCGACCACAGCTCGACGTGCCGGTCGACCGAGTCCCGCATTACCCGCCCCCTGCAATAGTTTTCTTGTGGATGGTTTTTCGTCTGACTACCTTCCCCTGTCATGACGCACACCGCGAGCACAACCGTGGATCTCGACCAACTCCTCGCCGCCGCCCACGACTTGGCGCTGTCAGGCCGATGGGAGCGAGCGCTGGGCATCTTGGACACCACCGTCTGCGCCACCCCCGAGGACCGCGCCCGCCTCGCCCTGGCCACCGCCGAAGCCGCCCTGCTGAGCGACTGGTTCGGCGGTACGGACCTCACGGCCGCCCGCGCCGCACGGGCGGAGAAGGAGGCGCCGGGCGCGGACTGGGACCTGGGCTTCATCCGGCTACGGCACGACTACCGCTGCCTGTTGGTGAGCGACGGCGTGTTCCGTCCCGGCCCCGAGGGCAAGGACCCCGAGGCGCTCGCCGGGATCCGGCGTACCGCGCACGGCCTGCGCGAGAGCGCCCCCGACGAGGTGCGGCGGGGCTGGGCCTCGATGTACCTCGGGCTGATCGTCGACAACCTCTCCGCCGAGCGCGCCGCAGCCCCCGCCCACTACGAGGACGCCCTGCGCGCGGGCGACGCCGGTGGCGACGACCTGCTCTCCCGCGAGGCCCTGCGGCACCTCGGCGACCACGCCCACGACGGCGGCGACCACGTCCGCGCCGCGGAGTGCTGGGAACGGGCCACCGCCCTGGGGGCACGGGCGGGCCTGGTCCCGGGCGTTCTCTCGCAGCAGTTGCTGCTGGCGGTCCTGGCCCGGGACACCGGCGACGAGGCCGGGGCGCGGGCGCTGGCCACGGAGGTCGCCCGCTGGGCCGAGGCGCTCGGGGCGCACCGGCTGCACGCCCAGACGACGGGGTTCCTGGCGGGGGTGGATCCGACGGCGGCGCCTCCGTCGGAGAACAAGGCCTGACGGCTCGGTTACCCTGGTCGCGGGCCGTGACTGGCGCTGAGGTGGAGCACCACCGGGGAGCGGTCCGTGATTCCGAAGCCGTGCGCCTGGGCGATTCCTTCGATGGACCCAGGAGTGGATCATGTCCCAGGCCCGCATCATGGACGGCACCGCGCTCGCGCGGCGCATCGTCGAGGACACCGCCAAGCGCGCGGCCGACCTCACAGCACGCACCGGAAAGGCGCCCTGTCTCGCGACGGTTCTGGTCGGCGCGGACCCGGCCTCCGTCACGTACGTCCGGATGAAGCAGAACCGCTGCCGCAAGGCCGGTATCGAGTCCCGGCACGTGGAGCTGCCCGCGGCGACGACCACCGAGGAACTCGTCGGCACGCTGCGGGAGTTGTCGGCCGATCCCACCGTGCACGGCATCCTGCTCCAGCACCCGATGGGTGCGCACATCGACGAGCGGGCCGCGTTCGAGGCGATCGCGCCTGAGAAGGACGTGGACGGGGTCACCTTCGCGTCGTTCGCAACGATGAGCTTCGGCCTGCCGAGGTTCGTGTCGTGCACGCCCGGCGGGATCATGCGGCTGCTCGACGCGTACGACGTCGATCCGGCCGGGAAGCGGGCCGTGGTCGTGGGCCGCAGCGCCATCCTCGGCAAGCCGGCCGGGATGCTGCTGCTCGCCCGCGACGCGACGGTGACGTACTGCCACTCCCGTACGGCGGACCTGCCGGCGGCCGTACGGGAGGCGGACATCGTGGTCGCCGCCGTGGGCCGCCCCCGGCTGATCCGGGGGCAGGACCTCAAGCCCGGCGCCGTGGTGATCGACGCCGGGTACAACGCGGGCAACATCGGCGACGTCGACTTCGACTCCGCCGTGGAGCGCGCCTCGCTGATCACGCCGGTGCCGGGCGGCGTCGGTCCGATGACCATCGCCACGCTGCTGGAGCAGACCGTTCAAGCAGCGGACGCCGCCGCCCGGCAGATCTAGCCGCTAGCTGAGCGTCCACTTCTGGTTGGTCTGGCCATTGCACGTCCACAGCACCATCTGCGTGCCGTTGGACGTGCCCGCGTTGTACGCGTCCAGGCAGAGACCGGCGTTGACGTTGGTCAGGGTGCCGTCACTGTTGACGTTCCACTTCTGGTTGTTCTGGCCGTTGCAGTCCCAGATGACGACCTTGGTGCCGTTGGTGGTGCCGAGGTTGTAGGCGTCCAGGCACTTGTCGCCGTACACCACGAGTTCCTTGCGGGAGGTGTACGTCCACTGCTGGTTCTGGCCGCCGTTGCAGTCCCAGAGCTCGGCCTGGGTGCCGTTGGTGATGGTGTTGTCGTAGAGGTCGAGGCAGCGGCCGGAGCCCGTCCCGACGGCCAGCGTGCTGTTGGCACCCGGGAGCGGCCGGACCGTGATGTCGGCGAGGGTGGGCGCGTTGGCGAAGGTCAGTGTGTTCGCGGAGCCCTTGGACAGGCCGACCTGGACGGAGATCGTGCCTTGGGAGGAGCCGGTCGGCGGGAAGGAAACGGCTGTCGTGCCCTGGCCGTTGACCTTCAGCGTCCCGGTGACGGCGCTGGAGGTGTTGTTGGTGTACGCCACGTCGACGGTCTTGATGCCGGTGTTCCCGGCGACCACGCCGGAGAAGCTCGACGTGCCGGTGTAGGTGCTGCTCGCGGCCTCCGTGCCGCCGGTCACCGTGAGCATCACCGAGCCGCCCGCCGGGACGCTGGTGGTGTAACTCGTGCCGTAGGAGCCGATGTTGGAGCGGGTCCACAGGTCACGGACGGTCGCGTTCGCGTTGGTCAGGCCGAGGTCGGACCAGCGGACGGTGATGTTCTGCGCGGCGGAGGTCCGGTTGAGCAGGACGACGGCGCGGTTGCCGGTGCCGGACAGGACCTTGCCGTAGACCTGGAGGCCGGTGGTGTCCTCGGCGACCTTGACGCCCTGGAGGCCGCGCGGGTCCTGGTCGACGGCGATGACCTCGGGGTTCTTGAGGATGTTCGCGGTCTCGGTGGTCATCGTGGAGAGGTTGTTGCCGGCGAGCAGCGGGGCGCCGGAGATCGCCCATAGGTTCATGTGGGTGCGGTTCTGGGCGGCGGTGAAGCCGCTCATGCCGACCATCAACATGTCCGGGTCGTTGTAGTAGCCGGTGTGCTGGGCGAGCGGGTGCAGGGCCTGGTCGAAGTTGGACAGCATGTTCGTCTGGGACGGGCTGTTGCCCCAGTAGATGATGTCGGTGCTGGTCCGGTACATCGGAGCGAGCCCCGGCGCCCAGTTCCAGGTGTTCTGGTAGCCCCAGTTGCAGATCGAGAGGGTCAGCGGACGCCCGGTGGTGGCCGTCGCCTTGGCCACCGCGTCGCTGATCGACTTGTACGCCGTCGCCGCGTCGAGCCCCTCGGCGTCACCGCCGCACCAGTCGACCTTCACGAAGTCGAAGCCCCACTTCGAGAACTGGAGCATGTCCTGGTCGTAGTGGCCCTCGCTGCCCGAGCCGGGGGCGGCGGGGCGGCCGGTGGGGTAGTAGTAGCCGCAGCCGTCCTTGCCGGCGTCCGTGTAGATACCGGCCTTGAGGCCCTTGCTGTGGATGTAGTCGGCGATGGCCTTCATGCCGCCGGGCCACTCGGACTCGTCGACGGTGATGTTCCCCGCGCTGTCCCGGGTGCCCTGCCACCAGCCCTCGTCGATGTTGATGTACTGGTAGCCGGCCGCCGGCAGCCCCGCCGCCACGAACGCGTCGACCTGCTGCTTGATGACGTCGTAGTCGATCACGGCGGCGAAGCTGTTCCAGGAGGCCCAGCCCATCGGGGCGGTCGGCACCGGTATCTGGCGGCTCGTGGCCGCCTGCGCCGGGGTCGGCTGGGCGAACAGCAGCGCGGCCGTGGCCGTCAGGGCGAGGACGAGGGCGCGTACGGCGGCGGCTCTCACGCGTCGTACGAGACTCCTGCGGGGCGGGGGGTTCATGCGGCTCCTTCAACGGGGGGAACACATGCGGTGGTCGATATACCGAACATGGACCGGTGATTCGAACATCGTGCGCGCCGAAAGTAGAGCCGCCCGGGGGTGAAGTCAACGGATGCGACAAGGGTGAACTGGCCGGTGTGCACGGGTCGTTCGCGCGCGGCGACGGGACGCGGGGCCATACTGACCGTCGTGCGGGTAGCGATCATGACGGCGGGATCCCGGGGCGACGTGGCCCCTTTCACCGGCCTGGGGCACGGTCTGGCGCGGGCCGGGCACGAGGTCACCCTGGTCACCCACGGCCGCTTCGAGCCGCTCGCGGCGCGGGCGGGGATCGGGTTCCACGCGATCCCGGTCGATCCGAGGGCGGAGCTGGAGTCCTCCCGGGGCAAGGGGCTGCACCGCAGCGGGACCGGCGTGGGCAAGCTGCTGCGGGTGGTCGCGCTGGCGCGGGCGCTGGCCGGGAGCATGACCGACGACCTGGTGGCGGCCGCGCGGGCGAGCGACGCGCTGCTCCTCTCCGGCTCCCTGGCCCCGCTCGGACACGCCATCGCCGAGGGCCTGTCCCTGCCGAGCCTCGGCCTCAACCTCCAACCCCTGGCCGCCACCCGCGAGTTCGCTCCGCCCATGCTGGGCGTCGGCTCCTGGGGCGCCCTCGGCAACCGGGCCGCCGGTGCCGGGGTGGAGAAGCCCCTGTCGCCGCCCCGGGGTG